>CAYQPY010000068.1:0-5991 GCA_964419705.1 uncultured Dehalococcoidales bacterium | reverse complement strand
CAGCATCTCTTCCAGGGCGGCTATCTTTTCCATGGGGTCTTTAGCCTCCCGGAAGGTCTTTTCGGCTTCAAAGTATTGCGGCGGCAGGTTGGCGGGCATTTTCTATAGGTTCTCCTTTATCTTTTGGGCTAAACCCTTGGTTATCCCGTTGACACTAGCCAACTCTTCGGCGGAGGCTTCTTTAATGCCTTTGAGCGAGCCGAACTGGCGCAATAAAGCCTTCTTGCGCCTGGCGCCGATACCGGAGATGCTGTCCAGCGCCGAGGCGAAGGTCTGCCGCCTTCTCACCTTATGGTGATAGCCGAGGGCGAAGCGGTGCGCCTCATCGCGGAGGCGCTGCAATAACTGCAGGCCGGGGGAGGAGGGGGGCAAAACGATGGGCCTGGCCCGGCCGGGAATAAAAAGCTCCTCGTTTTCTTTAGCCAGTCCCGCGGCGGGTATATCACTAGCCCTCATCTCTCTCATGGCGGCGATAGCGGCGTTGAGTTGCCCCTTGCCGCCGTCGATGAGCACCAGGTCGGGCTTTATCGCCCAGGTGCCCGAGGCGGCATCCGCCCGCTTGAAGCGCCTTCGGAGCACCTCGTTGAGCATGGCGTAGTCGTCGGCGCCGCTAACGCTCTTTATCTTGAAGCGCCGGTAGTGCGCCGTCTTGGGCTTGCCTTTATCAAAGACGACCATGCTGCCCACCGCCGCCGCCCCCTGAATATCGGAGATGTCGTAGCCCTCGATGCGGTCGGGGGGGTGGGGGAGGTTAAGCGCTTCCTTAATCTCCTCTAATGCTTTTGAAAGCGCTTTGGGCGACGCCAGTTGCTTTATCTTTAACTGCTCCAAACCCTGTCGGGCGTTTTGAGCCACGATATCGACCAGTTGCTTCTTGCTGCCCCGCCGCGGCACCTGAATTTTGACGACTCCGCCGCGTTTGCTCGAAAGCCAGTCCTGCAGGGTATCCGTATCCTCCACCGGGTGCTGAAGTAAAAGCCGGGGGGGGATGTGGGGGGCGGAGGCATAAAACTGCTGGATGAAGCTTGACATAATACGCGAAGGCTCTTCGTGGCGGGTGCCCTGTAATACAAAGCTCTCGCGCCCGATGAGCTTGCCGTTGCGGATGAAAAACACTTGGACGTAAGCCTGGTCTCGCTCGGCGCTGAAGGCGATAACGTCCTGCTCGCCTTTTGTCTTGGCGGCGATGCGCTGCCCCTCGGCCACTTCTTCAACCGCCTGAATCTGGTCGCGGAGGCGGGCGGCTCGCTCGAAGTCCATCGCTTCCGCCGCCTGGTTCATTCTGTTTTCGAGCTGCCTGACCACCCTTTCCTGCTTGCCCTCCATAAAGAGGATGAGCTGCTTGATGACCTCGTCGTATTCGGCGCGGCTGGTCTCGCCAATGCAGGGGGCGAGGCAGTGGCCGATGTCGTATTCCAGGCAGGGGCGGGGGTCGTCTCCGGTAATCTGGCGGGTGCAGGAACGGAAGGGGAAGATGCCTTTAAGTAATTTCAGGGTCTGGCGTATCGACTTGGCGCTGGCGAAGGGGCCGAAATAGCGCCCGCCGTTTGCCTTTAAGCTGCGGGTGATATGGACGCGGGGCCAATCCTCGCCGAGGTCTATCTTGAGGTAGGGGAAGGTCTTGTCGTCCTTGAGGCGGACGTTGTAGCGGGGGTGGTGCCGCTTAATCAGGTTCAGCTCCAGTATCAGGGCTTCCTGCTCCGAGGCGGTGACGAAGTATTCCAGGTCGCTGACTTTGCTCACCATGCGCCGAATCTTGGGCGTCAGCTTTTGCTCCGAGCCGAAATATGAGCCTACCCGATGGCGCAGGCTGGACGCCTTGCCGACATAGATGATATTGCCCTCGGCGTCCTTGAAGAGATAGACACCGGGGGTGGGGGGCAGTCCCCTTAGCTGCTCGGTGATATAGCTTGTCGTCATACCGATTCATTTTAGCATAGCCTGTGGGCGGGGCAAAGCGCCAGTTGGGGGAGGGCTGAATTTTGTTGTTAGTTATGTTAAAATACATAATACAATAATATACAATCGGGGGCTAACGAGGGAGAGCGGTGAAAGAAGCTGTTGACAACTTCCTGGACTATCTGGCGGTGGAGAAGGGCTTTTCGGCCAACACCATAGCCGCCTACCGCAACGACCTGCACCAGCTCGCTAGCTTCGTCGAGGCGGAAGCGGCCAAGCGGGGCACCATTCCGCCCTGGGTGGCTTTCGACCGCCAGGCGATGATGAGCTACCTGCTGGAGCTTAAAGGTAGGGGCTATGCCGCCGCCACCGTCGCCCGCAAGGTAGCCGCGGTTAAGTCCTTCTTCGGCTTTATGGTCGCCGAGGGGATGATGAAGGAGAACCCCACCGAGGGGGTGGCTTCGTCCAAAGTGGGCAAGTCGCTGCCCAAGCCGATTTCCATCGCCCAGGTGCACCGACTCTTAGAACAGCCGACCAAGTCGGCTACCCACGAAGCCAAGCGGGACAGGGCCATGCTGGAATTGCTCTACGCCACCGGCATGAGGGTCAGCGAGCTGGTATCGCTAAACCTGGCCGACCTGGATACCGAGGGCGGCTACGTGCGCTGCTTCGGCAAGGGGCATAAAGAAAGGCTTATCCCCGTCCACGAACGGGCGGTGAAGGCGGTGAAGGAATACCTGAAAGAGGTGAGGCCGCGACTGGTGCGGGGTGGGGATGATAAAGCGGTCTTCCTCAACCGCCGCGGCGAGAGGCTGACCCGCCAGGGGCTGTGGCAAATATTAAAAGGTTACGCCAAAGCCGCCGAGCTGGGGACGGAGATTACCCCCCATACGCTGCGGCACAGCTTTGCCACCCATATGCTGGGGGGCGGCGCCGACCTGAGGTCGGTGCAGGAGTTGTTGGGTCACGCCAATATCTCCACTACCCAGGTCTATACCCATCTCACCACCGAGCACGTCCGTCGCGCTTATCAGAAATCTCACCCCAGAGCTAAATAGGAGTTTGATATGTCAGGCAAATCGGGAAGGCGGGGCCGAAGACTGTCCCGCAGCCAGAGAAAAAAGGTCGGCAAGGTAGTTGCCGCCCCGGTAGCAGCCGCCCCGGTAGCGGCGGCCCCGGTAGCAGCCGCACCAGCGACTCAGAAGGCCGCGCCGACGCCACGGGCGGTGGCGCCCGTGGCCGCCAGAGCGCCAGCCGCCAGGACGGCGCTGGCCGAGCCCCCCCACATATCGGGAGAATTGAAGCGAATAGGGATGGTGGGGGGAATAATGGTGGTTCTGCTGGTGGCGGCTTATTTCGTTTTGCCCCTGATATTATAATTATTATAATCTGGGCTTAGCCTAACGCTCCGAGTGGGTGCCTATATGGACTTGGATTTTGAGGTCGCCAGGGCTGAGTTAATTAATAACCTCAGCACCGAGATTAAAGATAAGCGGGTACTGGCGGCCATGCGCTCCATACCCCGCGAGCATTTCGTGCCCCGGGAAAGCCTTCAACAGGCTTATCAGGATAGACCGCTGCCCATCGGCTACGACCAGACGATTTCACAGCCCTTCATTATTGCCCTTATGACCGAGGCATTGGAGCTTAAGGGTGGGGAGAAGGTGCTGGAGGTGGGCACCGGCAGCGGCTACCAGGCGGCTATCCTGGCCCGTCTCGCCCGATTGGTGATTACCACCGAGCGGGTGCCTTCTTTAGCCGATAGGGCCAAAAAGCTGCTGGACGAGCTGGACTGTAACAATGTCGAGGTGCACCAGGCGGAGAGCACGCTGGGCTGGCGGCGGGGGGCGCCCTACGACGCTATAATGGTTACCGCCGCCGCCCCCAAGGTACCGCCCGTGCTCTTGTCGCAACTGGCCATCGGGGGGAGGATGGTAGTCCCCGTAGGCTCGCGCCACATCCAGGAGCTGTGTAAGGTCACCAAGACCAGCAAAAAAACATCTATCCGCAACCTGGGCGGCTGCCGTTTCGTAGCCCTTATCGGACGGGACGCCTGGGAAGAGGAGGAGTAGGGGATTTTAAGATGGAACTGTTAGACGCTATTAATGCCCGCAGAAGTATTCGCAGGTTTAAGACCACTCCGGTGGAAGACGAGAAGGTCGAGCTGGTGCTGGAGGCCGCCCGACGGGCGCCTTCCTGGGCTAATACCCAGTGCTGGCGGTTTGTCGTGGTGCGGGGCGCCGAGATGAGAAACCGCCTGGCCGATACCGCTTTCGGCGTGGGCGGGGGCCACCCCAATATGGCCACCGAGGCGATGCGGGTGGCGCCCGTAGCCATTGTCGCCTGCGCCGAACTGGGCAAGGCGGGTTGTAGCCATAAAGAGCCCCGCGAGCCGGTGACCGATAAGGGCGACTGGTTTATGTTCGATACCGCCCTGGCCATGCAGAATATGGTGCTGGCGGCCACCGCGCTGGGGCTGGGCACGGTCTATATCGGCGCCTTCGATTCGGTGGCGGCGGAGAAGGTGCTGGGGGTGCCCGAGGGTTACCATGTCGTCTCAATGACGCCGCTGGGCTATCCCGACGAGGATCCGAAGCCCAGACCGAGGAAAGAGCTTGATAAGATTATCTTCAAAGACAAGTTCGGCGCCAGGTAGGCTTTAGCTGGAGGTAATGATGCGCAAGCTCAGTCTGGGCACGATAGTCTTATCGGTGCTGCTGGCGTTGGTAGTCTTATGTGGTTGTTTCTATGGCGCCTACCCCAAAGAGCTTATTTCGGACGTTTTGAGCGACGGCGATGACACCTTTGTCGCCTACGAGCTGCAGAGAGAGGTCGGCGACCACGATGTCCGCCTGCAAAAGCTGGACGACGGCGGCGATGTCCTCTGGGACGAGGCGCTGGCTAGCAGCTACGATAGTGGCGAGGGTGCCAGTCTGGGCGGCGTCAGCATGGTGACCGGGGATAATGGCGTTTTTATCACCTGGCAGATTTACCTGCCCGAAGAGGATGGGGTGGGGTATGACTTCGACCATACCACCCTGGCCAGCGTGGACAGTGACGGCGATGTGCGCTGGCAGCAGGACTTCCCCGAAGAGGCTATACAGATGGTGGCGAGCGGGGGAGGGGTTATTATGGCCTGGGAGGATGGAGAGAGCTGCTATGCCCGCCGCGTGGATAGCGGGGGCGATGTGCTCTGGGAGGAGACCATCGGCGGCAGCGGCGGCGGCTTAACGATGGCGGTGGGGGGAGATGGCGAGGTTATTATTCTCTGGAGCAACCATGATATTCACTCTTTCCTGGTGCAGAAGGTGAGTGCCGACGGGCAGCTTTTATGGCCCGGAGAAGGCGTGGCTGTAGAGCGTATAGATACGCCGTTTCAGCTCGACCCGCAGATAGTGAGCGACAGCGCGGGTGGGGCTATCGTCGCCTGGGTAGAGGAGAGCAGCGACCAGCCGTCCAGTTGCGTGTGGGTGCAGAGAATCGGCGACGAAGGCCAGGATTTGTCTAAGACCGCCATCGGCGGGCCAGGGGCGGTGGTGGTTCCGCATATACGGTTGGTCGCTGACGAGCCGCTGGGCTATATCGTCGTCTGGGAGGGCTCAGGCGACGGCATAGAGCTTCGCGTGATGCGGGATAACCTGCTGAGTTCGTATATCTGGCCGGAGAGCGGCGTGTCGGTTTGTTCCGGCCTGGACCACTCACCCCGGTTCGCGGCGACCAGCGACGGGGAATGGGGGGTGGTGGTTATCTGGATAGACAGCGACCGGAAGCTCTACGCCCAGAGGCTGGATGGCTTAGGGCAAAAGCTGTGGGGCGATGAAGGCGTGTTTATTGCCTACGAGGCCTGCGCATGGTCGGTGTGGGTGGAAGGGGACAGCGATAACGGTTTCGTCGTGGGCTGGACGTCGGGCTTTAACACCAACCACCCCGATGACTCGTATCTACAGAGGATAGACGCCGAGGGCAACGTCCTCTGGGATGAGGGTGGAATCAAGCTCGGCCACTGATTTTTTACAGGCTGACTATCGAAAGGAGACTATCCGATGAGCGAACTGGGACTGGTTGCCCCTTTCTGGGTAATCGTACTGATAT
>CAYQPY010000067.1:0-6145 GCA_964419705.1 uncultured Dehalococcoidales bacterium | reverse complement strand
AGCTAAAGAGGGCGCCGTTGCGGGCGACGCGCGTGGGCAGGGCGCTGTCGAAGATGTCACAACCCCTGGCCACGGCTTCGACGATGTCTTCCGGGGAGCCGACCCCCATCAGGTAGCGTGGCTTGTCTTCGGGGAGGCAGGCTATCGTCTCTTCAACCATAGCCAGTGTCGTTTTCTTGGGCTCGCCGATGCTCAAGCCGCCGATGGCATAGCCGGGGAAGTCTAAAGAACTGAGGTATTGCGCCGACTCCCTTCTGAGTTGAGCCGACATGCCCCCCTGCACGATAGCGTAGAGCGCCTGGTCGGGGCGCTTTTGAGCTTTAAGGCACCTCTCCGCCCAGCGGTGCGTCCTTTCCGTAGCTCTCTTTACCTTGGCCGGGCTGTCGTCGTGCGCGGGGCACTCGTCCAGAGCCATGATAATGTCGGCGCCCAGGCTTTCCTGGTATTGAATGGCCAGCTCCGGGGTGATATGGTGCCGGCTGCCGTCGATGTGGGAACGAAAGGTTACGCCGTCGTCGCTTACCTTGCGCAGCGGCGACAGGCTGAAAACCTGGTAGCCGCCGCTGTCGGTGAGTATCGCCCCCTCCCAACCCATAAAGTTATGCAAACCACCCACCCGCTCGATAACGTCTATTCCCGGCCTAAGGTAGAGGTGGTAGGTGTTGGCCAGGAGCATTTTGAAGCCTATGTCTTTGACTTCTTGCGGGGTCAGCGTCTTGACCGCGCCCTGGCTGCCCACGGGCAGAAAGACCGGCGTGGGCACGGTACCATGGGGGGTAGTCAGCTCCCCTGCTCTGGCCTTAGTCCGGGGAGAGCTTTTTATTAAACGAAAGCTGTGCACTACTCTATCAACCGCTCGGCAATGATATTGCGCTGTATCTCCGAGATGCCGACGTATATCTCGGTCATCTTGGCGTCGCGGTAGAGCCGTTCCAGCGGCATGGTGGTCATGGTGCCGTAGGAGCCGCCGACCTGCATGGCCATACCGGTGACCTCGACGGCAATCCGTGAGGCGAAGAGCTTGGCCAGCGACGACTCGTACTTTATGTCAAGCCCCTGGTCGCGGGTAAAGGCGGCGCGATAGACCAGAAGCCGGGCCGCCTCTATGCGGCTGGCCATCTCAGCCAAATGCCACTGTATAGCGGGCAGCTTGGCCATCGCCCTGCCCATCGCCTTTCGCTGCTTGGCGTAGTCTATTGATATATCCAGCGCCGCCTGGGCCACGGCGACGCCCTCCACCGCCGCCCCCAGCCGCCCCAAACTTATCGCCTCGCGCAGTATAGCAAAGCCCTGCCCCTCTTGGCCAAGCAAATTACCTTGTGGCACGCGGACATCGTCGAGATAGACCACCGAGGTGCCCAGACCTTTTAACCCCATCGTCTGGCAGGGCTCGCGAACGCTATAGCCTTCCGATGACGTGTCGATGACAAAGGCGGTCAGTCCCTTGCCCCCGCCCTTAGCGAAGACTAGCGTCAGATTGGTTGCCGGAGCCAGGGCGACAAAATGCTTCTGGCCATTGATAATGTAGCTATCGCCGCTTTTCTTAGAGGTGGTGGTAATCGCCTTGGGGTCGGAGCCCGTTTCCGCCTCGGTGAAGGCAATGCCCCCCAGCTTTTCGCCCCGCGCCAGAGGAGACAAAAACCCCTTTTTCTGCTCGTCATTGCCGAAACGGAAGATGGCTTCTTCGGGAACGGTGTTTATGGCCATGATAGCGCCCACGGTCATCGAAACCCGGCAGAGCTGCTCCAGCGCCAGCGCGTAGCTCAGATAACCGGCCCCACTCCCCCCATATTCAGTGGGATAGGGCAAGCCCTGGTACCCCCGCTGGCCAATTTCTTTAGCCAAATCAAAGGGGAACTGCCCGCTTGAGTCGATTTCGGCGGCTCGCGGCTTGATTGACTTAGAAGCGAAATCCTCAGCCGCCTTTTGCAGCATCTTCTGTTGTTCGTTGAGATTGAAGTCCATTTAGCTCAACTCTGGCTGTTGTGATTCATCCAGATAGCTCTGCAGGATAATGGCGGCGGCTTGGGCGTCGTCCCCACCCTTTTCCCTCCTCTTCTTGCCGCCCGACAACCGCTTTAAGCGCCGCGCCATAACCGTGGTCAGGCGTTCGTCCCGATAGTCTAGCGGGACCTTGGTGTAGCGAGATAAACGTCTAACGAACTCCTTGACCTTCGTCACCTGCCAGCCCAAACCGCCGTCCAGGGAACGGGGCAGCCCGACAATAATGCGCCCCACTTCTTTCTGGTCAATGATATCGACGATGGCTTTTATCGCCAGGCTATCGTCCTTACGTTCGACAACGGAAAAAGCGCTGGCCAGTATGCCGTCGGGGTCGCTGAGGGCTACCCCGATTCTTACGTCACCGACATCCAGTCCCAGACTGCGCATTATATCAGGCTCTTCACCAGCTTAAGGGCTTCGTCCAGTTTTTTCTTATCCTTACCGCCCGCCTGAGCCAATCCAGGCTTGCCTCCACCGCTGCCCCCCACCACCCCGGCCACCTGCTTCACTATTTTACCGGCATCATAGCCTTTAGCCACCAAATCAGGGGTCACGGCGGCCAGGAAGGCGGGCTTATCCTGATAAATTGTGCCCAGAACGACGATGGCGCTCTTGAGCCTATCGCGGATGATGTCGCTCATCTCGCGCATAATCTCCATCCGCGCCGAGGGAATCTTAGCCGCCAGCACCTTTACCCCCTTGACAACCTCGGCTTGCGTTATCAAAGACTCGGCGGTCTTTCTGGCTAATTCTTTTTCCAGAACCAGCATTTTCTTGCGCTCCCTGTCCAGCTCGGCTTCCAGGTCTTCGGCAGCCCTGTGTGAATCGGCTAAACGCTGGCCGACATATTCTTCCGCCCCCCGCCCCGTAACCGCCTCGATGCGCCTTAAGCCCGCGCCGATGCTGCTCTCGCTGATAATATGAAAAAGCCCAATCTCTCCCGTAGCACCGACATGGGTGCCGCCACAAAGCTCGGCGCTGATAAACGGCTCCCCGATTTTCAACACCCTGACCGTATCCCCGTATTTTTCATCGAATAAGGCGATGACTCCCGCCTCAATAGCTTCTTTATAAGGAACATTGTTTTCGTCATAAACTTTGAGATTTTGACGTATTTTCTCGTTGACGATTTTATTGACCTCGGCAATCTGCTTTTCGGTCAGCGCCTTGAGGTGAGAGAAGTCAAAGCGGAGCCTGTCGGGTGCGACCAGCGAGCCGCGCTGCTGGACGTGCTCCCCCAAAACCTGGCGAAGGGCAAACTGAAGAAGGTGGGTGGCGGTATGGTTGCGGGCGATGTCCCCCCGCCTTTCTATATCAACTATTGCCTCGACCTCATCCCCGACAGAAAGGCTGCCCTCGACTACTTTACCCTGATGAACGATAACGTCGGGCGGGACATTAACGGTATTGCTCACCGCAAACTTGCCCGACTTACTACGTATCTCACCGGTGTCGCCCACCTGACCTCCCATCTCCCCATAAAAAGGAGTGGACTCCAAGATTATGACCGCTTCCTGTCCCGCTTTTATTGTCTTCAGCGACTTATCGTCGGTGGATAAAGCAAGAATTTTGGAGTTACAGTTGAGGTCGCTATAGCCGATAAAGGAAGTTTCCAGATTACCGTGCACGCCAACGGCACCACCCCCCACCTCCACCACAAACTTTTGGGAAGCGCGGGCTTTCTCCTTCTGTTTAGCCATCTCCCGCTCGAAGCCTTTTAAGTCAACAGAAAAGCCTCGGGCAACGGCAATCTCCTGCGTAAGCTCAATGGGGTATCCAAAGGTGTCATGCAACCGAAAGGCGTCTGCTCCCAAGATTTCTTTCTTTCCCTTGCCACTGGCTCTTTCCATAATTCCGTTCAGCATCTCCAGCCCTGTGTTCAACGTCTCATCAAACCCTGCTACTTCATTTTCAATCAACTCCAATATAAAGCTACGCCTCTGCTTCAGCTCCGGGTAAATATGCCCCATTTTCTCAACAGTAATCCTAGCTGCTTCAGCGACGAATGGTATACCTACACCTAATGCTCTGCTAAAAAATGCCGCCCGCCGTAGCAGCCGACGCAGTACGTAACCCCTTCCCTCATTACTGGGCATAACTCCATCGGCGAGAAGAAAGGTCAGGGCACGCCCATGTTCAACGACCACACGCATGGCTTTATCCGTAGCTTCGTCTGCCCCATACTGCTTACCTATAAACTTTGAGATGTTATCAATCAAAGGCGCAAAGAGGTCGGTCTGATAGACCGAGGGCTTATTATTGACCGCCGCTGCCGTCCTCTCCAGCCCCATTCCCGTATCTATATTGGGCTTGGGCAAGGGAGCGCGGTTACATTCTTTGTCCTGGTTATACTGGGTGAAGACCAGGTTCCAGATTTCGGAAAAGCGCCCGCAGGGGCAATTGGGCTTGCAGGTAGGCTTACCGCAGCCGACATCCTCGCCGAAGTCGTAGTGAATCTCGCTGCAGGGCCCGCAGGGTCCCGTGTCTCCCGCCGGACCCCAGTAGTTGTCCTCCTCACCGAAGCGCAGGATTCTCTCCTCGGGGACACCCACCTCGCGCCAGTACTTAAACGCCTCGTCGTCGTCGAGATAGATGGTCACCCACAAACGTTCTTCGGGCAGTTTAAGCCATTGAGTAACGAATTCCCACGCCCAGGCGATGGCTTCTTTTTTGAAGTAGTCGCCGACACTGAAGTTGCCCAGCATCTCGAAAAAGGTGAGGTGGGTGGAATCGCCCACCGCCTCGATGTCGGTGGTGCGGAAGCATTTCTGGCAGGAAGCCAGGCGGGGGTGGGGTGGCTTTGCCTCCCCCAGGAAGTAGGGTTTGAACTGGACCATGCCCGCCGTGGTCAAAAGCAGAGTGGGGTCGCCCTTGGGTATCAAGGAGGAGCTGGGGATAATCTTATGCTCTTTTTCTGCAAAGAAGTCTAAAAAGGCTTTACGAACCTGGTCGCTGGTCATCATTTCTTAACGATTTTAGTTTAACGGACACTGGCTGTCAACGAGGGGAGGAAACTACCCTGCCGCCGCTAGTCACCCCGACTGTGTCTCCTAATCAGGTAAGCCCTGATAAGGTGCAGTACACCGCCTATCATATATATGACGCAGAAAGCGGCGGAAAACGCCTCAAATCTGACGGGATAGTTTGTCGACAGGACGCCTTGCAGGGCCAGACCTCCCGTCGCGAGCACCAACAGCCCCCCGACCAGCGACCATTCCCAGGCCACGATAGCCACGCCGACAAACATGGCCGCAAGGACAAAGGTCCCCCAGACAAGCATACCGGCAGCATCAAACGGGCTCTCGCCAATAGCAAAGCACAGAATGAGGCTGTAGATAACCGCCGCCGCCACCGCCCCCATCGTCGTAATCCGCGCCGCCCACCGCAGCCGCTGGTAACCTCCACGAGACGGACTCATCGGCAACCTCCGTGCTCATGTTATTACGGCAACATAGTTTAAGAGCGCCTTTGAGCGCAAAGCTCGGCAACGAGCAGGTTGAGCGCCAGCCCCCCTCCGAACTTCCCCCGCTTGATGTAGAGGTCGGTCTGCAGGAGCTTTTTGTAGAACTGCTTCAAGCGTTCCAGCGGATATCTTTGCGCCTGCTCCAGCGTCTTACGCAGAGGGAAGGGCGCCAGCCCCAGCTTGCTCTGAACCTCGATGTCGGATTTGCGCTGCCGCCTCATTTCTTTAGACTGGACGACGAGCCTGACCTGCCGCGTGAGCATAGCCAGCAGGTAGGACGGCGAAGCCCCCCTGTCCAGCAATTGTTCCAGCAGCCGCTCGGCGACCCCCGCCCTGGATTCGAGGATGGCGTCGACCATGGCGAAGACGTTGGTTTCCTGCGCCGAGCTGACCACTTGATTAATATCCTCCACCTCGATGCGTTTCCCGCCGGTAAACAGGGTCAGCTTGGTTATCTCGCCCGACATAACCCAGAGGTTACCCCCCACCAGCTTGGCCAGCAACTCCGTCGCCTGCGGAGAGATGGCGGCACCCTGCGCCGACACCTCTTTTTCTATCCACTGCTTCAGCTTCGGCTCCCTGAGCAACGGAAAAGCCCTCACCTCACCCTGCGAAGAAAGCAGTTTAAGCAGGGGGTTGGTGTTCTTTATTCTACTACCGTCCGTCAGCACAATGACC
>CAYQPY010000066.1:0-6243 GCA_964419705.1 uncultured Dehalococcoidales bacterium | reverse complement strand
GGTGTTCAGGTGGGGAGATTGCTTCGTCACCGTATTCCTCGCAATGACATTTCCCCCTTTCCTTGACAGTATCAGTCGGGGCAAAGTAAACTTTTTAGTATGACTGAGCCTTTGGCGGGCATCGAGAAGCTGAAAAGCATGATTGGGGTGGGGTGGGAGCCCAGAGACTACCCCGTAGAGCGGGAGATGGTGCGGCGCTTTACCCGTGCCGTGGGCGACACCAACCCCAAGTGGCGGGACGGTATGATAGCGCCGCCGACCTTCGTGCTGGCTATCGGCTTCGAGCAGTTCATCGACGATTTGCTGGCTATGGTTTCCTTCAACAGCGTGCTCATGGCGGGGACTGAACTCGAATGCCGCCGGCCCATAAAGACGGGCGATGTCATCACCGCCGTTTTCGAAATCAGCAACTTGCGCGAGCGCGAAGGCGAAATGGGCAGGATGGCTTTTCTGACCTTCGAGAGCACCTGCCGGAATCAAAAACAGGAGCTGGTGGTTAAGTGCCGCCAGATGGTTATCGGCTACTGATATGACGAAACAGCTTTTCTACCGGGATGTTAATGCGGGCGACGAAATCACCCCGCTGGTCAAGGAGCCGACCACCAAGCAACTGGTGGTGTGGGCGGGGGCGGTAGGCGATTATACACCCATCCACTACGACAAGGACTTCGCCCTTAGCCGCGGACTTTCGGGGGTTATCGTTCAGGGGCAGCTGGTGGGGGCTTTCCTGGGGCAGATGCTGACCGACTGGCTCGGCGAGAAGGGCGAGCTTAAAAAACTGAGCTGCAGCTATAAGGGGATGAACTACCCCGGTGAGGCGCTGACCTGTAAGGGTGAGGTGACCAAGAAGTACGACAAAGACGGGGAGCACTTTGTCGAGTGCCGAATCTGGGCGGAGAATCCGAAAGGGGAGAAAACGGCTTCGGGTCGGGCGGTGGTTACGCTGCCGGCCGGGGGCTGATTTATAGAATAGTGGAAAGGGAGGATTGAAAAATGAGCAAAAGACTGGAAGGTAAGGTGGCTATCGTTACCGGCTCGGGGCAGGGCATCGGTAAGGCTATCGCCATCGCCCTGGCTCAAGAAGGGGCCAAAGTGGTGACCAACAACCGCCGCCCCGGCTCTAAGGGCGGTGACGCCGAGACTGTGGTCAAGGAGATTGAGGCGATGGGTGGGGAGGCGATGCCCTTCTTCGGCAGCGTCGGCGATTTCGATGACGCCGAGATGATAGTCAAGCTGGCCGTGGAGAAATTCGGCAGGCTGGATATACTGGTCAATAACGCCGGCGCCGACGCCCCGCGCATGGTCTGGAATATGAGCGAGGAGGAATGGGACAGGTGCCTGGACTCCTTCCTTAAAGGCTCTTTCAACTGCACCCGCTTTGCCGCGGCCATAATGAGGGAGCAGAAGTGGGGCCGGATTATCAATACCACCTCTACCGCCTGGCTGGGCACGGTGGGACACTGTAACTACGGCGCCGCCAAGGCCGGAATCGTGGGCTTAACCAGGGCGGTGGCCCGGGAGGTGGGGCGGTACGGGGTGACCTGCAACGCCTATGCACCCACCGCCGCCACCCGCTTTACCTTGAGCGACGAGATAGTGGCCGGCTTCAAAAAGCGCTACGAGGCGGGCTTGATGACCAAGAAGCGCTTCGAGGAGCTGACCAACCCGCCCAAGCCGGAGACGGTGGGGCCTTTTGTCGTTTACCTTTGCACCGACGAGGCGGCTGATATAAACGGGCAGGTCTTCGACGTCACCGGCGGCGATATCGCGCTCTACTCCGAGCCGGTGAAGAAGAAGTCCATCGTCAAGGAAGGGATGTGGACGGTGGAGGAGCTAATCGAGCAGGTGCCCAAGGTCTTGCTGGAGGGTTATAAGAATCCATCACCGCCCAAAGCTGATAAGTAGAGGTTAGACTCCTTTGGAGAGTTAAGGGGGGGCGAAAGCTCCCCCTTTTTTTATTAAGGAGTAATTGCCTCCCCACCCGGGTTTTTGTCCCACCCAACAGAGGTGTAACCTCTATTAACTCTCTACCACCCTGCCCCTTATTTAGGGGGTTTGAAAGGGGGACGAAGTCCCCCTTTTTCATTAAAGGGTGGTGGGTGGGAAAAGATATAAAACGGGGTGGTTGTCAGGTCTGGCGTTTCCCCCACTCTTCGCGGTGCAACTCCATGAGGATGAAGCTGTAGCCGTCTTTTTTGAGGTGGCCGTAGGGGGTAAAGCCGCATCTGGTGAAGCACTTTTGCGCCCGTCTGTTGGCCACCAGCGTCTTTAAGTACAGGCGGTTGAGCTTTGTCTTGCCGAAGACATATTCGAGCAGGGCGGCCACGGCGTCGCTGCCGTAGCCCTGGTCCCAGTAGTCGCGGTCGCCGATCATAATGCCCAGCTCGGCTTCGCTCTTGTCGCTGTCGATGCCGTAGTAGGTGCAGTTGCCGATATGCTTGCCTTCCCTGGTCTCAATAGCGAACTGGTGCCTGATGGTGGGGGGGTAGCGCAGGTCGCTGGTATATACCGCCAGGTACTGGGGGAAGGTGGTGGTGGGGAGGGGAGCGGCGTCGAGCTCAGCCAGCTCGGCGTCGGTGAGCCAGGCATAGTCGGCGGCGACGTCGGCCAGTATTTTTTCTCTGAGCTTAACCTTGTCGCCAGAAATCATAACACTCTTTAATCTTTACCTTCGGAAGGACAGGGGGTCTTCGCCCGCTTCCAGCTCGTTGAGCGCCAGCTCCGCCGCTTGCTGGATTACCTCGCTGTCATCGGTGAGGCATCTTTCCAGGCTGTCTTTAGCCTCGGGGCCGCCTATCTTGCCCAGCGCCTGGATGGCGGCTAGCTGGACGTCGACATCAGGGTCGGTGGTAAGCTCGCTCAGGTAGGGGGTGGCTTCCTTCTCCCCAAGCTCGGCGCAGGCGCTGGCGGCTTCGTAGCGTATCTCGGCGTCGGCGTTGGTTAGCTCCCTGATTAATATGGGCAGCCAGCGGGGGTCGCAATTCTTGCCCATGGCGAAGATGGCGCTGGTCTTGAGCTTGGGCACGCCGCTTTGGTAGGCGCGGGCGATGGCTTTCTCCATCTGGGGGAGGCTTAAGGGGGCGGCGGCTTCCAGGGCGCGGCGCTTGACCTCCATGGTGCGCTCGGTGTCCTCGATGACACCGAGCAGGGCGCGGCAGACGTTGGTCTTATGTTTGGGGCGCAGCTTTTCCAGCTCAGCGAGCAGGGCGAACTTGCCCAGCGCGGTGGCTGCCGTCGCCTGGACCTTTTCCGGGCTTTCGGGCTCGAGCAGCTCGATTAGGGGGTCGATGAGGGTCGTTTCCTCGCTTTCCCAGAGGCCCTCGACGGCCTTGCTCTGCACGTCGGCATCCTCGTCCTTGAGGCGGCCCTTGAAGATGTCGTCGAAGTCCAGCTCGAAGTTGTCCTCGGCCAGCTCGACGAGCCGATAGATAATCTGCCGCCGCCGTTTCGGCTCGATGGTCTGCCACGCCTCTTCAAAGAGGGTCAGCTCCTGCGCGTTGAGGTTGGATAACTCCGTCAGCCTGGAGCTGAGCAGGGGCTTGGCGCTATCGCCCAGGGCGGCAATGGCCTCTTCGACGGGCAGCGGCACAGCCTAGTCCTCCTCTTCGTATTCGTCTTCCTCGGCGCCATATTCCCAGATGGGGCGGGTGAAGTTGTCGATGTATTCGCCCATGGCCTCGGCAGCGACCTGCTTGAGCCTGTCGGCGGCCTCGCTGGCAATCTGGGTAAGCTCGCCGACATCGACCTCGATATTCAGCATTTTGGTCAGCACCTGGAGCACCGCCAGGGAGGCTACGGGGTTCTGGATGCGGGTGGCGTGCACGGGCACCTCACCGAGGAGGCAGATGCCCTCGATGTCTCTCTCCTTGGCGACGCCGAGCAGCAGGCCGTTCAGGCCGGCAATCTGGAGGTTGCCCCGCTGCACCAACTCGTATTTATCCAGCTCTTCGGCCATGTGCGGGCTGGTGACGACGCCCCATACCCGGGGCTGCTCGGTGTGGTGGATGCGGCTCAGGGCGGCGGCGCAGGTGTATATCCGCTTTACCTGGAACCTTGCCCCGACATCCAAAACGCAGTTGGCCAGCTCGTAGCCCTTGGTGATGGGCTGGTCTTCTCCAATGAAGAGTATGATATCGCTGCCCCCGGGGTTTTTCAGGTAGTAGAAGCGGCTCTGGGGGAATTGGGGAGCTTCGATGACGTTATCTTTAGCCACCACCCCGATGGCGTCGAAAAAGTATGAGGGTTCGATTTCGCCCAGCTCTTTGAAGTCGAGCTTTTTGCGGAGGTAGCTAGCGACGATGATGGAGACGTCACCGATACCGGGCCAGGAGGCTAGCATGACCGGGTTTTTGAGTTTGGGGCGGGCGTATATTTTGATTGGGCTTTTCATTTTTTAAGCTCCGTGGGCTTTCTTGGGGTGGGGTCGGCCCAGCCAGAAGTAGAGGCCGGTGCCGATGGGGAAGAGGCAGAACGATATTGCCGACCACATTATAGTATGGGGCCAGGAAAGTCCTTTACTCCGGGCGTCCCAGCCCACCAGACAGGCTACCGCTACATCGAGCGCCAGTATGAACCAGTTTACCATTTGAGCCAGGACGATTCCTGAATCCATATCGCTTACCTCTCCGTTTTATTTTCAGGTTCTTCGGGTGTATGGCGGGGGAAATCCCCCTTAATCCCCCTTTTTCAAAGGGGGAGACTGGATTCCCGCCTTCGCGGGAATGACAGAGAGATTGCTTCGTCGCAGCACTCCTCGCAATGACATATTGTATTCTACTTACTGGCTACCGACAGGCGGGGGCAGTAGAGGGGTGGGGTGCTGAGCACGCCGCCGACCCACTTGGGCTGGCTGCCGATAGCGCTAATCTCCTTGAGAAGCTGATAGACGTTGCCCGAAACCATGGTGTTCTTTACCCTACCTACTATTTTACCACTTTCCACTTTATAACCTAAGAGGACATTGCCGCTGAAGTCGCCGCCGAGGATATTGCCCTGCTCGGCGCCCATGAGTTGCTCGATGACCAAGCCTTCCTTGATGTCGCCGACCATCTCGTCAAAAGTGGCCTTACCGGGGGCGATGACCAGGGTGCTGGGGGAGGGGAGGGGGAGTCCGCCACCGCGGTCGGCGCTGCCGGTGCTTTTGGTTTTGGCTAAAGCGGCCGTCTGTAAGTCATAGAGAAAGCTGGAGACCACGCCGTTCTCTATAAGGGGCGTGCGCTGGCTGGGGACGCCTTCGTCGTCGCAGGGGCGGCTGTGGGGGCGGTAGGCTATAGTGGGGTCGTCCCGTAGTGAGAGCTTGGTATCGAACACCTGTTCACCCAGTTTCTGGCCGATGGGGGAAGCGCCTTCCAAAACGGTCTTGCCGTTGAAAGCCGCCATCAGTGGGGAAATCAGGGCGCTGACGACACCTTCGGGGGTAAAGATTACAGGCAGTTGTTTGCTGGGCACCGACGCCTGGTTTTTGGCCAGCTCCAGTTGCCTGAGCACCACCCTGGCTATCTCGCCGACGTCGGTCAAGGGATGGCAGGAGCTCTGGCCCTCGCCGACGAAGAGCATGTCGGTACCCCGAACCAGGTTGCCGACGACGCCCATGCCGAAAACGCTTTTCTTGTAGCTCGCCTGCCCGCCGCGGGAGTTCATAATCCTTAAGGCGATGGTTTCCTTTTCCACAACCGCCTCGCAGATAATCTCCGGCGTGTGCCCGGTAATGAGGGCGATAAGCTCCTCGCCGAGTTGAGCCATCTTTTCGACGGGGATAGACTCCACGGCGGGGTCGAAGATATCCACGGGGGGATATGGGGTGGTGGGGGGAAGCTCGAACTTCGCTTTGGTGCCGAACCTGGCGGTCTCTACGGCGTTTTCTACCAGGGTCTGACTATCATTGACATCGGTGCCGGTGGCGTAGCCGAGCCGGCCGTCCTTAATGATGCGCAGGGCGACAGATGTGCTCTGCTTGCCCTGAATGTGCTTGAGGCGGTTAGCCTCGAACTGCACCGGGGTCTCCTCGGCGGAGACGAGAAAGACCTCGGCTGCCTCAGCGACTTTTTTGGCTTGAGCCAGTATGTTTTCCACTAGCTGCCTCCCAGCAAGCACTGGCGGATTCTAATGTGGGGGCTGCCGTTGGAGACGGGGAGGGGGTATTGGCCGCCCTTGCCGCAGCCGCCGCCCTGATTCATGTCCAGGTCGTTGCCGATGGCGTCTATATTATTAAGCGTGCTGAAGACGTTGCCGGTGAGCACCACC
>CAYQPY010000065.1:0-6324 GCA_964419705.1 uncultured Dehalococcoidales bacterium | reverse complement strand
ACCCCCTACCTTTTGACTGCCAGTCAAACGTTCTCCCAAGTGAACTACGGCCCCACAAAAGCAATAGTTAATCTAGCAGAAAACGGCGTCGGGCGCAACTAGACGGGAACGCCCAGCGCCCGGAGGATACCGCCCAACCCCCAGTAACCCGCCGCCGCCACCGTTATCCCCTTAATCGTCTTGCCTATCAGGCAGATAAAGAAGTAGCGCCAGATGCCGAAGCGGAGCGCCCCCGCCGCCAGCGCCGCCGGATAGAAGAAGGGGTTGACCACCGCCGAAAGGACAAAGAGGGTCAGCGAGCCCCGTCTTTCCACCCAGCCCATCATGCGCTTGTAGGCGGACTTAACCTTGCCTTCCTTCATATCTTGGAGGGCAGTGCCGCCGCCGTAGCCCGTCATATAGATGGAAAGCCCGCCGACGGTCTCGCCCAAACCGGCGGCGATACCGACAAAAATAGGACCCATATAGGGGGCAAAATCGGGCTTCATCACCGTGCCCAGGGCGAACACCACCGGCGTCATCGGTATCGGGGCGATGATAGTGGCGCCGCCGAAGACGCTGATGAAGAAGGCGCCGAGATAGCCGTAATGCTCAAGGGCGCGTATCTGCTCCCAGAAACAAATAACCCCCACCACCAGCAGCACCGTTATCACTATGCCGGCGATACCGACAAGATATTCCCACCGCTTAAAAGCCCCCGTAATCCGTTCCCAGTTTAAGCTCACCCTTCACCTCGCCTCTTTCGGCAAAAAAGTCCCCTCTATATTAATGATATCATTAATAAATAGCAAGAATGTATGTCAGGCGGCTTCAGGCGGCGGCCTTGCCCTTGAGGGTGAAGGTTAAGCCCTTGTCGACCAGGTCGACCTTGACGGTGTCGCCCTCCTTGAACTCGCCGCCCAGCAGCTTGCTGGAGAGCGGGTTCTCGACGTGGCGCTCGATAGCCCTTCTTAAGGGCCGGGCGCCGTAGACCGGGTCGTAGCCTTCCTTAACCAGCCAAGACTTTGCCTTATCGCTGAGCTCAATGCTGAGCTTGCGGTCGGCCAATCGCTCCTGAAGCTCTTTGACCAGCAGCTCGACAATCTGCCGCAACTGCTCCTCGCTGAGCTGGTGGAAGACGATTATCTCGTCGATACGGTTGATGAACTCGGGGCGGAAGGTCTTTTTCATCTCCGCCAGCACCCGCTCTTTCATGGTGTCGTAGTCGAGCTTCCGCGTCTTGCCTTCCGGCTTGGCGGCGAAGCCCAGGCTCATCTGGCGGCTGATTAGCTGGGCGCCGACGTTACTGGTCATAATGACCACGGTGTTCTTGAAGTCCACGGTACGCCCGTGGCCGTCGGTGAGGCGTCCGTCGTCGAGTATCTGGAGCAGGCTGTTAAAGACCTCGGGGTGCGCCTTTTCGATTTCATCGAGCAGAATTACCCTATAGGGTCGCCTTCTTACCGCCTCGGTGAGCTGGCCGCCCTCGTCGTAGCCGACATAGCCGGGAGGGGCGCCGATAAGGCGGGAGACGGTGTGCCTTTCCTGGTATTCCGACATATCCAGGCGCACCATGGCGTTTTCGTCGTCGAATAGGAAACGCGCCAGTGTCTTGGCCAGCTCGGTCTTGCCGACACCGGTGGGGCCTAAGAAAACGAAGCTGCCGATGGGGCGCTGGGGGTCTTTAAGACCGGCCCGGCTGCGCCGTATCGCCTCGCTGATGGCGGTGACCGCCTCTTCCTGGTTTATCAGGCGTTCGTGGATGCGCTCTTCCATATGGAGCAGCTTTTCGGCCTCGCCCTCTAACATCTGGGAGATGGGGATGCCCGTCCACTTGGAGGTGAGCTGGGCGATATCTTCTTCGTCGACGACTTCGTCGATTTTACCTTCTTTGAGCCATTTGGCTTTGGCTTGGTTATATTCCTCTTCCAGGCGCAGGCGCTCGCTCTTAAGCTCGGCGCTGCGCTCGAAGTCCTGCCGCTGCGAGGTGGCTTCTTCCTCGTTGGTCAGTTCCTTTAGTTTTTGCTCTAAAGACTTCACCTCGGGCGGGGCGCTCTCGGTATCGATGCGCAGCTTGGAAGCCGCCTCGTCGATGAGGTCGATGGCCTTATCGGGGAGGTGGCGGTCGGCGATATAGCGCTGGCTGAGCTTGGCCGCCGCTTCCAGCGCCTCGTCCTTGATTTTAACTTTGTGGTGCGCTTCGTAGCGGGGGCGCAGCCCCTTAAGTATCTCGATGGTGGCTTCGACAGTAGGCTCGGTGATGAAGACCGGCTGCAAGCGCCTTTCCAGCGCCTTGTCCTTTTCGATGAACCTGCGGTATTCGTCCGAAGTGGTGGCGCCGACGCACTGCAACTCGCCGTGAGCCAATGCCGGTTTTAACATGTTGCTGGCGTCGATGGAGCCCTCGGCGGCGCCGGCCCCGACCACGGTATGCATCTCGTCAATGAACAAGATGACCTCGCCCTTAGCCTGGCGGACTTCGTCGATGACCGCCTTGAGCCTTTCCTCGAACTCGCCGCGGAACTTGCTGCCGGCGACCAGTGCCCCCATATCCAGGGCGACCACCTTGCGCCCTTTAAGCGAATCGGGGACGTCGTCGGCGACAATCTTTTGCGCCAAGCCTTCGGCGATGGCCGTCTTGCCCACGCCGGCTTCGCCGACGATGACCGGGTTGTTCTTGGTGCGACGGCTCAAGATTTGCATCACGCGCTTAATCTCGTCCTCGCGGCCGATGACCGGGTCGAGCTTGCCCTCGCGCGCCATCTCGGTGAGGTCGCGCCCGTATTTTTGCAAAGAGCGGTATTTGCTCTCGGCGCGGGCGTCGGTGACCCTGTGCCCGCCGCGGAGCTTTTGCAGGGCGGCGTAGACCTTCTCCTGGTCGATGCCGAGGCGCTTTAAGACCTCGGATGCTTCGCCCTTCTGCTCGCCGGCGATGGCGATTAAAATGTGCTCGGTGCCGATGAACTCATCTTTTAGCCTATCGGCTTCCTCGTTGGCCGCCCTGATGAGGTTGGCGATGCGGGGGGTGGCGTAGAGCTGCCCCGTGTCGTAGCTGACCTTGGGCGTCTTCTCCAGGGCGGCGGCAACCTCTTGCTTTACCGCCTCGAGGTCGACGCCGAGCTCGGCGAAGATGTCGCCGACCAGCCCTTTTTCTTGCTGGAGCAGCGCCAGCAAAATATGTTCCACGTCCCACTGGCTGTGCTTATAGTGACGCACCAGCTCCTGGGATGCCGATAGTGCTTCCTGTGCCTGTTCGGTAAATCTTTCTTGTTTCATGGCTCACATACCTTATATATCTATTGCCGTCTTTCGACTACGGCTCGGGCTCTTCGAATCCGTGGAGCTCCGACTCCAGCTCCTGCAACTGGTTTTGCAGCTCCAGCATCTGCTGCACCATTCGCATAATAACCTCCACCCCGGCCAGGTTGACCCCCATATCTCCCATCAGGGTCTTGACCCGTTTGAGGTGAGCGACATCTCTTTCCGAGTACAGGCGGATGTTGCCCCGCGAGCGGCAGGGCTCGACGATGCCGACCTTTTCGTAGTAGCGCAGGGTGTGGGTCTGCACGCCGACCATGCGGGCGGCGATGCTTATTACGTAGCGGGGTTCGTTTTCAGCTGAATCTTTCTTTCTCATGGCTAACCTTCCTTAATCCTTATCGGCGCGGAGCCGACTGAGCTTCTGGAAGAGCTCCTTTTCCTCGTCGCTTAAGTTCGTGGGCAGCACCACCTTGACCCGGGCCAGCAGGTCCCCCTTCGACGAATTGCCCAGGTGGGGCATACCCTGACCCGTCAGGCGAAAGGTGCGCCCGTTCTGGGTCTCGGCGGGAATCTTTAACGAAAGCTTGCCCTTGGGGGTGTTTACCTTTACCTCCCCACCCAGCATCGCCACCGTCAGGGGCACGGAGACATCGACATAGAGGTCGTCGCCGTGGCGTCCAAAGAGGCGGTGGGGCCTGACCGAGGTCAACAGGTAAAGGTGGCCCTTGACCCCGCCGTAGCCCTCGGCGCCCTTACCGCTGATGCGGACGCGGGAGCCGTCCTTGACCCCGGGGGGAATCTTGACCTCGAGGCGCTTGCCGTCGGCCATACTCAGGGTGCGGGTGGTGCCGCTGTAGGCTTCTTCCAGGGTTACCTCCAGCGGAAATTCTATATCGCGGCCCTTCCGCGGCTGGGGGTGTCCCGCCCTGCCGCCGAAACCGCGCAGGAGGTCGTCGAAGATGCCGCCGATGTCTTCCTCGCTAGAATAGACCCGGCCGCCGCCCTGGCTGAAATTCCAGCCCGGCTGTTGGCGGCGCGCCTGTTCGAACTGGTCGGCGTGCTGCCACTGGTCGCCGTACTTATCGTATTTCCGGCGCTTTTCCTTGTCGGAGAGGACTTCGTAAGCCCCGTTTATCTGCTTGAACCGTTCCTCGGCCGACTTGTCACCGGGGTTGACGTCGGGGTGGTGCTGGCGCGCCAGCTTGCGGTAAGCCTGCTTTATCTCGCGCTCGGTGGCTTTGCGGCTGACCCCTAATATATTGTAGTAATCTTTGCCTGCCATTTTAGTCCCTCTAAGTAGGGGCTATTATAAACGATAACAGGGAATATGTCAAGACTTTAAGAGGAAAGTTAATAAACCAGTATGAAGATGCTGGAGGTGGCGGCTTAGACCGCCTGGGCAAAGATATCCAGGAACTGGTGCAGGATACGGGCGGTAGCGCCCCAGATGACCCTGCCCCCATAGTGGTAGAAGTACGAGGTGACCGGTTTGCCCTCGATGACCTCGTCCTTATCCTCCCGCGAGCTCTTGTCCAGCAGCGCGGCAATGGGCACCTCGATTAGTTCGTCGGTTTCCCAGCCGTCGGCCTTGAGGCTGTTGGGCCAGGGGATAACGCCGACGAATGGGGTGACGATAAAGTTCGAGACCACCGTCACCGTGTCGTCCAGCTCGCCCAACACCTCGACATCGGCGGTGGAGAGGCTTATCTCTTCCTGTGACTCGCGCAGGGCGGTTTCGAGCAGGCTCTCGCCGTCCTGACGGGCGCCGCCGGGGAAGGATATTTGCCCCTTGTGCTCCTTAACCTTCTCGGTGCGGCGGGTGAAGACGATGTAACACTGCCCTTCCTTATAATATATGGGCAACAGCACCGCCGAGGGTATGCGACCGGGGGCGGTGATGGTTTGCTTCTGGCGATTGGACAAGAATTCCCGGAGCTTTTGTTCCATAGTTATAACATCATAGCACCGCGCTGGCGGGCAAGACAAACTGGGGGCACACCCCATTTCCCCCTTTTTAAGGGGGGATTTTCCCTTTCCACCCCACCCCAGGTAGTTTTTCCCACACCAGCCCGCCCAAAAACGTCTTTCAAAGGGGGGCTTCGCCCCCCTTAAGAACCCCCCAAATCAAGTAGGATTGACGTCCCTCTTAAATCCCCAAATATCTGGGGGTTTGAAAGGGGGCTTTACCCCCTTTCTACCTTAAAGGGTGGCGGGCGGGAATAGATAAAATCGGGGTGGTGTGGGACGAAAAACCCAAGGGTGAGGCAAAAGAGAGGCTGGATTCCCGCCTTCGCGGGAACGACGGAGGAAACAATGACGGGGGTGAGGATTGCTTCGTCACTAAGTTCCTCGCAATGACGGAGGGCAACCCTGCAAAGGTGTTATCTTAATTGATATAGCCTATTGACAAGGTGTGTTTTCGTCCCTATAATATTAAAAAACCCCCACTCTAACACCAAGGCTGCTTCTATTGAGTCCTTAGAGTTTGGTTCCCCAGATGTCAAAGTATATTTTTGTAACTGGTGGCGTAGTTAGTTCCGTTGGAAAAGGCATCACTGTCGCTTCCATCGGCACCATCCTCAAGAGTCGCCAGATTACGGTGACGGCGCAGAAGCTCGACCCCTACCTCAACGTCGACCCGGGGACGATGTCGCCCTACCAGCACGGTGAGGTCTTCGTCACCCAAGACGGCGCCGAAACCGACCTCGACCTGGGCAACTACGAGCGCTTTATCGACGTCAACCTGACCGCCGATTCCAGCGTGACCTCGGGGCAAATCTACAGCCACGTTATCGCCAAGGAGAGGCGGGGGGACTTTTTGGGGGGAACCATCCAGGTAGTGCCCCACGTTACCACCGAGATTAAAAACCGCTTCAAACGGCTGGCCGAGAAATCGAAAGCGGATGTGGTCATTATCGAGGTGGGGGGAACGGTGGGCGATATCGAGGGGCAGCCCTTCCTGGAGGCCATCAGGCAGATGCGCAATGAGGTGGGGCGGGACAACATCCTCTACGTCCACGTTACCCTGCTCCCCTATCTTAACTCCACGCAGGAGATAAAGACCAAGCCCACCCAGCACAGCGT
>CAYQPY010000064.1:6103-6529 GCA_964419705.1 uncultured Dehalococcoidales bacterium | reverse complement strand
TGAAATGCCTGTCCCTGTCTCATTAGAGCCAAGTTTGCATTCATCATGCCATTTGCTGCATTAACAACATGATGAATGAATGCAAGCTCCGGATCAAACTGGATATTCATAACCCTGAATGCCGCGCCGTGCACAGCGCTCATGAAAAAAAGTTTCTCTTCTGGCCTATCGGCTGATTTCATACGCTCTATGGCATTCTTAGCCTCACCGGTAAAGATTTTCTGCATATCTTTTGATAGATTCATTATGCTGCACCTCCAACATAGGCTTCTCTTCGTTCACTTCTTACCGACGGAGTCAGAACGGCACTCCCCACACCTACTGCATTGACATCCGGCATGAAATATCCTCCAAGAGACAAAGCGCCTTTTTGTCTTTCCCAAACTACCCACTCATAAAAGGTAGCACCGCTAGCGTCAGCTGCAA
>CAYQPY010000064.1:0-6093 GCA_964419705.1 uncultured Dehalococcoidales bacterium | reverse complement strand
AACCAAAGATATAGATCCCTGAAATGGCTGTATCGGTTCAGGCTGGAGTGGTGCAGTTAACGTAACTAGCCTAAGATTTATAGCCGCAAGTAATCTCCCAATAGTGCCAAGCGTTGGGTTCGCCTCTCCACCCTCCAACTTAGCTACATATGGTTGGCTAATATTAAGTCTCTCCGCCAAATCTCTTTGAGAGATGCTTAGACTTTTACGAGCCTTTGTCAAAGTTATAGCGAAATCTACTTTTGCACTCTCCTCTCCGTATAGCTTTGCGTATTCAGGATCCTTTAACCTCTCCAAAAGGTCATCAGTTGGTGTCACAGCCATCTTATCATCCTCCTGTTGATAAATACTCTTCGAGTAATCTTAGTGCTTTTTGAACATCTCGCTCTTGTACCTGTTCCAATTTACGCCAACCCGATATTAGCACAAAGATGTTCTTCTTCCGGTCATAATATATAGCCAATCTCCACTTTTTACCAATATGCCTCAATTCATAAAAATCGGGGACTATTCTGCCTCCTGGCCTTTCCCTTATGGGCTGAAACATACTGTCTGGTAGAGCTAGCCCTTCTATTCTGAGCCTATCCCTCCTAGCATCTATACTTGGCTTTATACTATTATCCTGAGCCTCAATCCACTCTCTAGCAGGCTGACGTCCATTTGGCCTAGTATAATAGCTATCTTGCCACATAAGATATGATAACCCCAGAGGTTATATTTGTCAAGAGTCAAAAGGTCTGATGCCTGTAAACAATGTAAGCCAAGAAGTAAAAAAGGTCAAACCCGGCGGCGGATAAGCCGCAAAGTACTATTGACAAAAATCCACATAGCCCATATACTAAAAATGGCTATCGACCCGCAGGGGCGGTAAGCTAAATTAATCCAGAATTCTTAAAAATCTAGGTCGCTTGGATCGGATACGACCGAGACGGCAGGAATAGATACCGTATTTATGAATGCCTTCTCTGGCTTGTGTCGGAGAAGGTATTTTTAGTTTAAACGGGTCGGGCTTTTAAAATGCTCAAATTAGGATTTATTGGAGCGGGAACTGTAGGCACTGCCCTGGCGGCGCGGCTGAGCCAGAGCGGCTACCCCGTAGTAGCCGTAGCCAGCCGTACCCCGGCATCGGCGCAAAAGCTTTCGGATGCTGTCGGCTTCTGCCACGTCTTCGATAGCAACCAGGCCGTCGCCGATAACGCCGAGCTTATCTTTATCACCACCCCCGACGACGCCATCGCCCCCGTCGCTGCCGAAATCAACTGGCACCCCGGCCAAAGCGTTGTCCACTGCAGCGGCGCCGATTCCGTAGCCAGCCTGGAACCGGCCAAGAAAGCGGGCGCTGAAGTCGGCGCCTTTCACCCCCTCCAGACCTTCGCCAGCCTCAAGCAGGCCATAGACAACATGCCCGGCTCGACCTTCGCCCTGGAAGCCGAAGAGCCCCTGCTGGTCACGCTCAAAGAGATGGCGGGCGCCCTCGGCGGCAACTGGGTAGTTCTCAAGGCCAGCGATAAGGTCCTCTACCACGCCTCAGCGGTCATCGCCTGCAACTACCTGGTAACCCTGGTCAAGCTGGCCGGCGACCTCTGGCAAAGCTTCGGCGTTCCCCCTCAAAAAGCCACCCCGGCATTGCTCCCCCTCCTCCGCGGAACGCTGCATAATATCGAAACCATCGGTATCCCCAACTGCCTCACCGGGCCTATCGCTCGCGGCGACATCGGCACCATCAACAAGCACCTCGACGCCCTGACTGACACCGCCCCCCACCTCCTCCCCACCTACCGCGAGCTCGGTCTCCAGACTGTCCCCATCGCCCTGGCTAAGGGCAAAATAGACCAATCTCAAGCCAAGGAACTCGAAACCGTACTGAAAAGCCGATAAATAAACGGGAGGGTTATGATGCGAATAATGCTCAAAAGCAAAATCCACCGGGCTACCGCCACCGAAGCTAACCTCGAATACGAGGGGAGCATCGCCATCGACAAGCGGCTCATGGATGAGGCGGATATCCGACCCTACGAACAGGTGCAGGTCTTAAACGCCAACAACGGCGCCCGCTTTACCACCTACGCCATTGAAGCCCCCAGCGACAGCGGCATGATAGGCATCCAGGGGCCGGCGGCCAGACTGGCCTCCAAGGGCGATACCGTCATCATCCTCACCTACCGCAACGTCGAGGAGCCTGAGGTCAAAAACTTCCTGCCCCGACTGGTCTACGTTGACGAAAACAACGTCATCACCAAGACCAAGCACATCGTCGACGCCATACCCTTCTAGCCCTTAGCTCTTAAGGTCTATGCGAGGAGGCTTGAGCCATGCGCATAACCATCAACCAGATAAAAGAAATGAAGCAACGCGGTGAGAAAATCACCATGCTCACCGCCTACGACTACGCCACCGCCAAGCTCGTCGACGAGGCGGAAATACCCCTAATCCTGGTCGGCGACAGCCTGGGCATGGTCGTCCTCGGCTACGAATCGACCATACCGGTGACCATGGACGAGATGCTCCACCACACCAAAGCGGTGGTCAGGGGCACCCAAAAGGCGATGGTCATCGGCGATATGCCCTTCATGACCTACCACGTCAGCGTCGAAGACGCCCTCTATAACGCCGCCAGCTTTATCCAGGAAGGCGGCGCCCAGGCGGTAAAGCTCGAGGGCGGGGTAACGGTGGCGGAAAAGGTGAAGCGCATCGTCGAGTGCGGCATTCCCGTCATGGGCCACATCGGGCTCACCCCCCAGTCCATTCACCAGTTCGGCGGTTTCAAGCTCCAGGGTAAGACCCCCGAAGCCGCTGCCAGGCTCTTGGAAGACGCCCGCGCCCTGGAGGAAGCCGGGGCTTTTGCTATAGTGCTGGAAACGGTACCCGCTCCCCTGGCTAAACTCATCACCAAAAAGGTAAAAATCCCCACCATCGGCATCGGCGCCGGCCCCGACTGTGACGGCCAGGTGCAGGTCATTAATGATATTCTGGGCTCTTTTGCCGACTTCGTCCCCAAACACGCCAAGCAGTACGCCAAGCTCACCGATATTATCTCCAAGGCGGTTAGTTCCTACCGTGACGAGGTCAAGGCGGGCAAGTTCCCCACCGAAAAGCACAGCCACACCATGGACGAAAAGCTGCTCGCCGAGCTAACGTAACCGAACCTTAACTCACTTATCCCTCCAGAACCTTACCAGAATATTAAGGGAGTCCCCACCCTACTCTGTCAGCGAACGTGTTATCTTCCCACCCAAAGCCCACTCCTGCATAGCAGGATTAGACCCCTATTAGCCCCTTATTTAGGTTACGCCACCCCCCTTATCGGGGGTGTTTAAAAGATGGGCGCAGCCCCTCTTTACATTAAAGGGCGGCGAGCGGGAAAAGATATAAAATGGGGCAGGGGGACAACATCATAAAACTTGCCAAAAACTCACCTTAGTCTTAAACTACTCAATAGGTCAAAATTCAGGAGGCTTATCATGGCTGAAACCAAATACGGTCACCTGGTAAAGAAACTGACTTTCAGGAAAGGGACCATGGGAAAGGCCAACGCCAGAGAGCTGACCTTCCTTTCGGGCGATGGCCTGGCGGGATTCAACCTCAACCTCATCCTGGGAGTCTACAATCAAACCGGTGATTGGGCTCCAGGGCGGGGGGCGCACGCGCACGCCTTTGACGAATGCCTGCTCTTTTTCGGCTACGATGATGACGACCTGGGCTATCTCGGGTCGGATATGGAGCTATCCCTGGGCAAGGAACTGGAAAAACATAAGTTTAGCGTTCCCACCGTCGTGGTTGCTCCCGGAGGGGTGCCGCACTGCCCGCTTATAACCATGAAAGTCCACAAACCCTTCGGACATTTCCATCTGGCCCTTAGTCCTGATTACACGGCCGTGCCTGTGAAACCGGAGGGCAAGACGGACGGAGGAAAATACCGCCACCTTATCAAAAAGATGCCGGTCAAAGAAGGGCCCGGTGGAGCCAACGCCAAACAGCTAATATCCCTGTCAGCCGAGGAACTGGAAGGGCTTAATCTTAACTTTACCATGGGACTCTACCAGGAAACCGGACAGTGGTATCCTGGAAAAGGAGCCTGTGTAAATCCCTATGACGAATGCCTGATATTCTTCGGGCATAACGTTGACGACCTGAGCTATCTGGGGGCAGAACTGACCATTGATGTTGGCCCGGAACACGAAAAACACACCTTTAACGTTCCTACCGCGGTCTCGCTCCCCAGGGGTCTACCCCACTTTCCCATCGTATGCAATAAGGTTGACAGACCTTACAGCGTTGTCCGGGTCGGCCTTGGCCCTAAACACGAGGCTCGCTGGATAGATTAACCGTCCTGTTTTTATAAGGAGGCTTATCATGGCTGAAACCAAATACGGACATTTAGTCAAAACAATGCCCATCAACAAAGGCGAACCCAAGGGCGCCAACGCCCGCGAACTCATCTGGATTTACGGTAAAGACCTGGAAAACTTCCCCGTCAACTTCGCCATGGGCCGCTACGAAGAGACCGGCCTCTGGCACCCCTGGGCAGGCCCCCACGTCCACCCCGCCTACGACGAATCTCTCATCTTCTTCGGCCACGACCCCGACAGGCTCGATTACCTCGGTGCCGAATTCGAGATAGCCCTCGGCGCCGAGCAGGAAAAGCACGTAATCAACAAGCCCTGCCTGGTGCTGCTGCCCAAAGGGCTGCCCCACTGCCCTCTCTACACCACCCGCATCGATAATTCCTTCGCTCACGGCCACATCATTCTCGGCCCTGATGAGAGCGTGGAATGGTGGCCCACCGACTCCAAGCCCAATCCCACCGACGGTAAGAAATACAGCCATTTAATCAAACCGCTCAATGTCCATAAAGACCCAAAGAACACCGAGCTCACCTGGATGACGGGCGACCAGTTAGAGAGGTTTAACATGCACATGGCGGCGGGGCTTTGCACCGAGACCGGCCCCTGGTATCCGGGCAAGGGCGCTCATACCCACCCCTACGACAAGCTCATGATTTTCATAGGCACCCACCCCAAGAAACTGGGCTATCTGGGAGCCGAAATCGAGATTGCGCTGGGCAAGGAAGGGGAAAAACTCACCTTTAACCTACCCACCGTCATCACCATACCCAGAGGGCTGCCCCACTGGCCGCCGGTAGTCAAAAAAATCGACAAGCCCTTCGGCTTTATCATCTATAACCTCGCCCCCCAGCACGAGCTTACCTGGGTGGGATAATAAGACCTACGCTAACAAGGTGGTGGGTGGGAATACAGCCTGAAGACTCTTTGAGGAATTGGCGGGGCTAACTCTCTTTACCCCTCTTCGCGCTGATGCTCGACGTCGGCCATTATCGTGTCGCCCGCTCTAGACACGGAGATATGCTTCAAGACCATAGGCACCGAGATAAGGATGGGCGTAATGACCAGCAGTATCGGGCTGCCGGTAAACAGATTGAGGAGAGCCAGGAAACAAAACAGTGCGCCAGTGGAAAGCCCGGTTTTCTTGGTGATGGCGAAGGCTATGCTTCCTACGGCCAGGGCGGCGAAAAACTGCCAGAACATCAGCGAAACCAGCACCCCGTAGGTAGTGAGTGCCCCCTTCCCCCCCTTGAAGTGGAGGAAGATTGACCAGTTGTGTCCCATCACCACCGCCAGCCCGGCAATAATCACCACCGCCAGGGGCAGCCCCAGTCTCTGGGCAATCAGCACCACCGCCACCCCCTTGCCCACGTCCATAAAGGAAACTATGATGCTCCCGACTAAGCCCACGCGGCGGTAGACGGCTGTCGCCCCCAGTCGGCCGTCTCCGGCCTCCCTTATATCTATTCCCTTCAGCCAACGCCCGATGAGGTAGGCGGAGGGAATCGAACCGAGCAGGTAGGCGACGCCAATCGCCAGCATAGCCAGGAAAATCTCACTAACCATATACCCAAATTATGAGGCAAGCGGTAACGGCTGTCAACCTGAGCTATGGTATAATACGGGCGTCAGAAGGAGAAAATAGCCCATGGAAATCGTTCAAACCGTCGGCGAGTTTAAGCAACTAAGACCCGGGCTAACGGCGCCGCTGGGCTTTGTCCCCACCATGGGCTATCTCCACGAGGGCCAC
>CAYQPY010000063.1:0-6535 GCA_964419705.1 uncultured Dehalococcoidales bacterium | reverse complement strand
TGGCGTAGCTTAAACAATAGCTCTTCTATCTGAGGGTGGTCGGAGACAGCCGCCCCGACTAAACCCAAGCGCTTGCGGTATTTAAGCCCCGCCTCCGCCTGGGCTAACAGGCTATCTATAGAGCGATGGCGCATGGGGGAAAAGCTCTGGCTGACCAGGCAAAAGCGGCAGCCCCAGTTGCAGCCCCGCTCCACCTCGATGAGGTAGAGGTCGCCCAGCTCGGTGTCGGGGGTTAATACAGCCGAGGCGACGGGGAATTCGTCCAGATTCTTTGCCCACTGCCGCGCCACCGGTTTGCCCGAATAGTGTCGGGGGACGTACATGCCGGGGAGGACGCTCAGCGCTTTGAGCAGGTCGTCTCGTTTACCTCCGATGCCCTGGCCGATAACGGGCAGCATTGCCGGCACCAGCGGCTCGGCCTCGCCGATAGCCAGGCAATCGAAGAAGGGGGATAAAGGGGCGGGGTTGGCCATGATGCAGGGCCCCCCGGCGATGACCAGCGGGTGGCTCTCGTCGCGCTCTTGGGCATAAAGGGGGATACCGCTGGCTTTGAGAATCTTAACGACATTGAAGTAGTCGAGCTCGTAGGAGATGGAGAAGACGACGGCGGCAAAATCGGAAAGGGGTCTTTGGGATTCCAAAGATATGGGGGGAGCAGGACTTTCTTTATTATCTGTTTCCCGGAAGACGCGTTCGCCGACGACATTATCGTAGCTGTTGAGCAGGCGGTAGAGGGCGTGGACGCCCAGGTTGGACATGCCCAGGTAGTAGCTGTTGGGATAGACCAGGGCGATAGGGATTCGGCCTCCCCAGTCCTTGATGATGGTGCCCTGCTCCCGGGAGAGGCGCCGCCTGGCTTTTTCTATTTCGTCCCAGCCCATAGGCTACCCCACAATCAGGTCGACAAACCTGTTTTCCTTGAGGTTGAAGAGCCCCGATTCGCAGATGCGCAGGAAGGGTATGGCCGGGGTGGGGAGGACGGACATGGTGAGGCGGATATCGCTGGACTTAGCCCCCAGCTCTTCAGCCGCCCGCTGGATGCGCTCCAGCTTATCGGCTATCGCCTCCATAGGCTCGGTGGAGATTTCCCCCGCCACGGGCAGGGCCATCTCGGCGATTATTTTACCGCCGGCACAGACCACCGTGCCCCCGCCCAACTCCCGGATACGGTTCACCGCCCGCGCCATGTCGGCCTCGTCGGCGCCTAAGGCCACTAAATCGCCGCAGTCCCAGACGGAACTGGTAGCAATGGCTCCTTTTTTGAGCCCGATACCCCTGATTAAGCCGACGAAGCTCTTGCCCGTGCCGTAAGACCGCTCGATGGCGGCCACTTTTAATATGTCTTTAGCGACATCGATTTTGAGCCGGCTGTTCATTACGGGCATATCGATGAATTCTTCTCTAACGAGTAGTTTGGTCACCTGCTCCATCAGCCTGACCTTTACCTCTTTTCGACTGCCCTCTACGGGGATGGCGAAGTCGTCGGCGCTAAAGTCACTGGGCAGACGTATGCTGTTGCCTAATGATTGGGGGTAGCGGTGCTTTCGTGGGGTAATAAGCGCCCGGCCGTCTCGGGCAACCACCCGCCCGTTGCTGATAACGTATTCGGCTTTTATGGTCTTCAAGTCGGGGAGAATAGCGATGTCGGCGTATTTGCCCGGGGCGATGCCGCCGATAACATCATCCAGGGCGAAGTGCTGGGCGACGTTGATGGTCGCCATCTGCACCGCCAAAACGGGGTCGAAGCCGAGGTCGATGGCTTTCCGCACCAGGACCTCCATATAGCCGTCGCTGACCAGCTGGTGGGGACCGACGCCGTCGGTGGACATGGCCAGGCGGTTGAGGGCGATGCCGCTATCCTTTATCGGGGCGATGGCTTCCAGCTCTTTTCGCACCTCGCCCTCCCGTATCAGGATGAAAAGCCCTAATTTTAGTCTCTCCAGCACCTCGGCGGCGTTGGTCGGCTCGTGGCAGGAGCTGACGCCCGTGGCAACATACGCCTGCAGTTTTTTGCCGGTGGCGCCGGCGCTGTGCCCGTCCACCTTTCCACCCAGCTTTATCGTTTCGGCAATGAGGTCGAGCACCCTCCGGTTTCCGCCCACCACATCCCCCCAGTAAGACTCGCCCAGGCCGATAACCTCTTTATAGCGGAAGAGACGGCGCAATTCCCTGACACCGATGGCATTCTCCTCGGTCACCGGGCTTATGGTGACCATGGGCGGGGCGGTGACGAATATCTTCACGGGCTGGCGGCGCACCGAGTTCAGGAAGTGAATAATCCCTTCGTAGCCCAGCGTGGTGGCGATAGTGCAACTCTCGGTGATGATGGTGGTGGTGCCCCCCTGGAGGGCAAAACGCAGCAACTCGTTTATAGAGTAGAGAACATCGATGTGGGTGTGGCCGTCGATGAAGCCGGGGATTAACGTCTTGCCCGCGGCGTCGATGACCTGAGTCTTGGAGCCGATAGCCTTTGCGGCGTCCTTGCCCACGTAGGCTATCCGCTCGCTCTTGATAAGCACCGAGGCTTTTTCAATCTCTCCGGTGTAAACATTGACCACCGAGCCGTTGATAATGGCTAAATCGGCTTCGGCTTCCCCCAGCGCCACCTTGATTAGCTCCTGCCTGTCGGTTTGCATACCGTCTCATTATACAGGCTCTAGGGGAAAATGGCGATTTTGGGGAGGCAATCCCCCTTTGTAAAAGGTGAGTATGCCTTTACTGTATAAAGGAGGAAATAAATTGGATAAAAAATTAATCACTACGGACAAAGAACTCCAATTTTTCAAGAATTCCACGGACTTCAAAGAGAGCAACGCTCATGAAGTCATCAATCAAGGAATCAGAAGGCGGCTTGTTCCCGCCTATTCTGGGTATCTTGACCAGTATCTTAGCGGTGACGCTGAGATGCATCTCCACATCGGATGGTCTGATAGGAGACCCATCGAGAAGTTGAATTTGCCAAACGTCGGGAGGGGGGATAAACGGGATTATTGTATTGTCCTTGAGAAATTGAGCACCAACATCCAAGGTGCGATGGTATTTAATAGGCTCACTGAGACTACGCACAGTAAAGCTAAGAGTGCAATTCTTTCCCGCACAACCAATCGTAATAAGTTGACGGTGCTTATCAGCGTTTTCGAGACGACTAATCTCTCCGAGACTTATCGAATCGACATCGACAAGGCCTCCAAATTGATAAGGCTGCAACTCTATGATGATTGCTCTAGCCTTCGGGTGCAATCCCTTGGTAGCGGTCTCAAAGTTTTCCCGCAATTGGGCATCCTTGACCACGAACTCACCATTTTTGTCCTTGGCGAAGATGTCTTGAAAAATGATTGGAAAACCCGCATGTTTTCGGCGCTGTTTTGGGACACAGGCGACAACAACATAATCAAGTGCACTTCTCAAGTTATGTATGAAATCACCGAGCATAACGGCAATCATAGGATTAGGTTGCTCAGTGATATGGAAGCGTCCCCAGACTTCATCCTTTCCATCAGGCACCCGGACAGGGATGGTTGTGTAAGGCTCGCTGCTTGCGTACCGCATGGCTTCTTCTTGGATGTCTACCATGTGCTTCTCTGCCCGTTGGTATTTGAGCCACCAATCTTTATTCATGATGTGTTACAATATCCTTATGGAGAAGAAAGTGGGAAAGACACAAAAGACTCCAAAGGGGCACGAGATACCCGTGCCCACAAAAGAAGAATTCCTAGACAACCTAAAGAAGGCAGCAAAGTCAACGCCTCACAGCCCGAAGAAGTAAAGCCTCAAACATCATCCTCCCCCCGTTCCGGTGATTATACCGCCAAGAATACTCATTCAGGTAGCCTTGAAGATGTTTAGACGAGACGGCGTGATAGACACCACCGATACCCCGCTTAACCAGCGACCAGAAGCCCTCGATTGTGTTCGTGTGGACATCCCCGCTTACATAGACTTGCTCAGAGTGCGTGATTACATGGTGTTTGTAGCCATGCTCGGAAAGTGGGTCATAAGCCCCCATCTCGTCAGTATAAACAGTAGCAGCGGGTATAACGTGCTTTCTAACCTTTGGCAAGAGTGTAACCCTGTCCACATTAGGGACTGTAACAGCCACGACCTTGCCTTTACGCTCGACAGCACCGAATACAGGGACTTTACCAGCCGTGCCACGCCCGCCAATGCGCTCTCGTTTAGCCCTGTGCATATTCTTGGCCTTACCGCCTATATAAGTCTCATCCAACTCAACGCCTTCATTCTGCCCAAGCTGCTCATCGGTTTGAGTCATAAGGGTCTGGCGTATTTCCTTAGCCATTCGCCAAGCCGTCTTATAGGTTACTCCCAACTCCCGTTCAAGCTGTTTAGCGGAGATACCGCAACGAGTGCTAGTCATAAGATACATAGAGTAAAACCAGAGGTGAAGGGAAGTAGACGACTTGTGGAAAATAGTTCCCGCAGTCGGGTGTATGTGATTACCGCAGGCTGTGCAAGTCCACGACTGGCGTTGCTGAGAGGTATTGTATTTCCTAAACGGCCTCTCCTGGTCGCACTTCGGGCAGTATGCATTGACACCATCCGAAGAATAGCGATTGCGCCACAGCCATTCAAGGCACGTGGCATCATCGGGGTATTCACGCATAAACTCCATCAGGGAGTATTGCGACTCCGAAGATTTTGCTCTGACTGGTTTATTTCTATTAACTTTAGGCATTGGAGGTCTCCTTATGTTAGAAGGTTATGTATTTGCACCTGAGGGCGATAATATCCTTATATGGTCGGACTCTCGACAAAAATTGATAGAAGTCCCTTATTCCCTTCTACGCTCACACTATGAGAAATTACCTTCCATTCTTTCACATTATGGCGTTGAGCCAATTCTTGTAGAAAGGGAGTTAAGCTGCCAGTTACAAAACTCTGCATCTGGGCCGGGGCCTCAACATCAAGAGAAGTAGCATCAAACGGGAAAAATACCATTCTGTATTTCATGTTTTACCTCCTCATAAAATTACTATAGCACAAAATGCTTATACAGTCAAGGGATAGTTACCTTTGTAAAAGGGGGAGACTGGTTTGGGGGCCGCCCCACCCCGATTTTATCTATTCCCACCCACCGCCCTTTAAGGTAGAAAGGGGGCTACGCCCCCTTTCAAACCCCCGAGGGGTTGCAAATACAAAATGGTGTCATTCCCATATATATTTGGGGGGTTCTTAAGGGGGGCGAAGCCCCCCTTTGAAAGACGTTTGTGGGTGGGCTGGTGTGGGAAAAAAGACCTCTGGGGAAAAGGGGTGGGGTTCAAGACCCCTTACATCAGCACTTCGTATACCCACAGGAAGGACAGATGTAACACCCCTCCTGATATACCAGCAGGTTGCCGCAGTCGGGGCACTGCCCGGCCAGGTTCTTGACGGCATCGGTTCCCTGACCGCCGTTATCGCTCTTTAGAGCCACCTCAGGGCTCTTAGCCGTATCCACACCCTGACCGCTATCGGCGCCGATGTGCTTTTCCAAGACGCTGGCGATGGCGTCGGCACAGGAGAGGATGGACTTGCCGTTCTCCCAGGCGATATTGGGACAGCGGATACCCTTCAGTTGCTTCACCACCGAGGTGGCATCCACCCCGGAACGGAGCGCCAGCGTTATCAGGCGGCAGGTGGCTTCGAGTTGGGCGGAGGCGCAGCCGCCCGACTTACCCAGCGTGGCGAAGACCTCGAAAATGCCCTTGTCGTCATAAGCCACCGTGATGTAGAGGGAGCCGCAGCCGGTGCTGACCTTGGTAACCGCCCCCGTGGTTTCGGAGGGTCTCTTGCGCGGCGTCAGCTTAAAGGCTTTTTCCTCCTTCTTTCCCTTGCCCGTGGTCAATACCTGGGAGTCGCGGCTGCGGTCGCGGTAGATAGTTATCCCCTTTAACCCCTCGTCATAAGCCATCTTATAGACATTAGTGATGTCCTCGCGGGTCGCTTCCTGGGGGAAGTTGACCGTCTTGGAGACGGCGTTGTCGGTGGACTTCTGGAAGGCGGCCTGCATCCTGACATGCCACTCGGGGGTTATCTGGTGGGCGGTGACGAATACCCGCTTGATTTCATCGGGGATGCCCTCCATGTCGTGGAGCTTAGCCCCCTCCGCCAGCTTTTTCATCAGCTCGTCGGAGTAAAAGCCACCGCTGCGGGCGACCTGCTCGAAATAGGGGTTCACCTCCACCATCTGGGCGCCGTCCAGGATATTGCGGGTGTAGCTCAGGGCAAAGAGGGGCTCGATGCCGCTGGAACAGCCCGCGAGTATGCTCAAGGTGCCGGTGGGAGCAATCGTGGTGCAGGAGGCGTTTCTCACCTTGGCGCCGCCGGGAACATCATAGATGCTGCCCTGGAAAGCGGGGAAAGCGCCTCTTTCTTCCGCCAGCCCCGCCGAGGCCTTGTCCGCCTCGTCGTGCACAAAGCGCATCACCTCGGTGCCGACCTTCAGCGCCGCCTCCGAGTTATAGGGGACGCCCAGCATGAGCAGCATATCGGCAAAGCCCATTACCCCCAGCCCTATCTTCCTCGATTTCTTGGTCAT
>CAYQPY010000062.1:0-6730 GCA_964419705.1 uncultured Dehalococcoidales bacterium | reverse complement strand
GCTTGCTGCGCTGCCGCCTCAGCCTTACCTGTTCCTCTTCCTGATAGGCCATCCGCGTCACCCCGTCAGTCTAGAACATATTATTTTACCCCAGCCAGCGCGGCAAAACAAGCCAGGTCAGGAGTAAAAAGGGCTGATAACAGCCCTTTAGCTAATCTATTCTTCTTTTTCCAGCTCAAAGGCTCGGTGTAAGGCTCGGACGGCGTCCTTGACCTTATCTTCGTCGATGATGCAGGTGATTCTTATCTCCGAGGTAGAAATAAGCTGGATGTTAATCCCCTGCTCGCTGAGGGCGGTAAACATGCGGGCGGCAAAACCGGGGTTGTTCTGCATACCGGTGCCGATTATGCTGACCTTGCCCATCTTGGGGTCGCTGACGTACTCCCGGGCGCCGATTGACTGGCAAATGGGCCCCACCACCGCCATGGCCTTATCCAGCTGGCTCTTGGCCACGGTAAAGGTCAGGTCGGTGATATTATCGCTGCTGGCGTTCTGCACGATAGTATCGACGTTGATGTTGGCTTTAGCCAGCGGCATGAAGATAGCCGCGGCGATACCGGGCTGGTCGGGCACGCCGACCACCGTTATCTTGGCGACATTGAGGTCGTGGGCGATACCCCGCACCTTATTTCGTACTTCCATAGACCCCCCTCCATGAATTAGTGTCCCCGGATTCTGGCTGAAGCTGGAAGCCACCAGAATAGGGATATGGAAAAGCTCTCCCAGCTCCACCGCCCGGGGGTGCAGTACCTTGGCGCCGTAGCTGGCCAGCTCCAGCATCTCTTCGTAGCTGATTTCGTCCACCTTGCACGCCTCGGGAACGAGCCTAGGGTCGGCGGTAAAGACCCCCTCGACGTCGGTGTATATCTGACAGGCCTCGGCCGCCAGGCTGGCCGCCAGGGCAACCGCCGTGGTGTCGGAGCCCCCCCGCCCCAGCGTGGTGATATCCATCCCCTCGGTAATCCCCTGGAAGCCGGCCACGATAACGATATTGCCCTGGTCCAGCTCCCTGACCACCCTCTCCGGGTCGATGCCCACGATGCGCGCCTGGCTGTGGGCGGCGTCGGTCCTTATCCCCGCCTGTCCGCCGGTGAGGCTGATGGCTTCGTAGCCCATTTCCTCCAGTGCCATGGCCAGCAGCGTGCTGGAAACGACCTCGCCCGTGGAAAGCAGCAGGTCGAGTTCGCGGTCGGCGGGGTGGCTGGTCAGCTGGTAGGCTAGTTTAAGCAGGTTATCGGTGTTATCCCCCATCGCCGAGACGACTACGACGACTTCATTTCCCGCATCCTTAGTAGCGGCGATGCGCCGCGCCACGTTTTTAATCTTAGCGGCGTCGGCAACCGATGTCCCGCCGTATTTCTGCACAATCAAAACCATTCAACCATCCTCAACTATCCTCAGCAAACCTACCCATTATTTTATACCCATCGGCCACCAAAAGACCAGTGCCCTTTGCCGCCGCCTCGCTGTATTCTCTAGCCCCGTTGGGCTTAAAGCCCTTTCCCCAGAGCAAAAACGGCACCGGCTCCGGGCTGTGAGTCTGTGTCGCGATGGGGGTGGGGTGGTCGGGCATAGCCAGCAGCCTCAAATCGTCTCCGGCATACGAGCGCAGCCGCCCGATAACCTCACTGTCTATCCGCTCAATAGCCTCAACCTTATCGCCTATAGAGCCAGCGTGCGCGGCTTCATCGGGCGCCTCGATGTGCACCACCACCAAATCGCTATCTTCAAGCGCTTTGATAGCGCCATTCGCCTGGGCGGCATAGTCGTTGTCCGGCCCGTCGCTGACCCCCGGAATATTGAGCACCTTCATCCCCGCCATCTTGCCCAGCCCTTTGAGCAGGTCGACGCCCGAGGTCAGGGCGGCGCTAAGGCCATAGACCTCTTTAAACGGGGGCATCGTCGGCACCTGCCCGCTGGCCCAGAAGAGCCAGATGGTTGTCGCTGGAATGTCTCCGCGCGACTGTCTGCTAAGATTTATCGGATGACCCTGGAGCACTTTTTCCGAGCGCTGCATCAAGTCCCGCAAGACTTCGCTGCCCTTACCCTTGGGCAAAAACTCAGCCACAGGTTTATCGGGGATGTCGTGGGGCGGGGTGCATTGGGCTTCCAGAGCGTCCTCATGTCCCTTTAGCTTTAAGATATTTCGGTAGCTGACGCCGGGGTAGAAGTGGATATTATCGTCACTTAAGTTTTCGTTTAAGGCAGCAATAAGCTCTTTCGATTCTTCAGTGCTGATATAGCCGGCGCTGTAGCTCTTCATTTTGCCGTCGATAACCCCCACCAAGTTGCAGCGGAAGACGACCTCCCCCTCCCCGATGGGGATATTCATGGCTTTAGCCTCGATGGCGCTCCGCCCCTTGTAGTAGATTTTGGGGTCGTAGCCCAGCACCGACATACAGGCGCAGGCGCTGGAAGGCTCCATCCCCGGTGGCACAGTGCGCGCCAGCCCCACCACCCCTCCTCCCGCCAGGGCGTCGAGGTTGGGGGTATCGGCTAACTCAAGGCAGGTCTTGTTGCCTCTTTCGGGCAGAGGCAAGCCCGCGGCGCCGTCTATTATGATAACGGAGTATTTCATCGTCCCCTCTTTTTGCAATAGAGGTTAAATCCTCCTATAATATGGCGGACGGGGCGTAGCGCAGTTCGGTTAGCGCGCAGCGTTCGGGACGCTGAGGTCGGAGGTTCAAATCCTCTCGCCCCGATTTTTTGCGGTCTTTTTTGCCGCTGATTGCCGTTCATTATAGCACAAAAAAAGACTTGAGGAGGAAGTTTAGATGGCAGAAAAAACAGCTAATCCGGGTGCGCTGGGACTGGGGGCGTTTGCCCTGACCACATTTCTCTTGAGTATGGTGAATGCGGAATTCATCGCCCCCGCCTCTATCGGCATGATCCTGCCCATGGCGTTCTTCTACGGGGGGCTGGCTCAAGTGCTGGCGGGAATGTGGGAATTTAAGGCCGGGAATATCTTCGGCGCTACCTGTTTCACCTCTTTCGGAGCCTTCTGGATGGGCCTGGCATTAATGATAGTCCTGGAGGAGACGGGCGTAATCTCGGCGGTGCCGCCGGCCGGATTGGCCGTTTTCCTGGCGGCCTGGGGGTTCTTCACCCTCTACGCCACTTTCGCCGCCATCAAAGCCCCGCGGGGGCTCTTAGCCCTCTTCATCGCGCTGACGATAACCTTTTTCCTGCTGGCGGGGGGCGAGTACGTTTCCGGCTTAAAGCTAGCGGGGGGCTACCTGGGGATTCTGGTGGCTCTAATCGCCTGGTACGACTCGGCGGCGATACTCATCAACGATATGTTCAACCGGAAGGTTTTGCCCTTTTAAGAGACTGACGTAGTCTGATTTAATAGGGGGGCGGGGGCATGATGAGCTATTTGGTCTTCTTCTTAGCCTCCGCCCAGAGTTTATTCTGCTCGTCGAAGGACAGCTCGCTGAACTTCAGCCCGCGCTGGCGGCAGAGCTCCTCCATATAGCTGAAGCGCTCGTAAAAGCGCTTATTGGTCTCTCTGAGCGCCGACTCGGCGTCTATGCCCATCCTTAACGCGATGTTGGCCAGCGTAAAGAGCATGTCACCGAACTCGCTGGCTTTCTCCTCTTCGGTCTCCGCCTGCTGGAACTCGCCGACCTCCTCGGCCAGCTTATCGATAACACCCTCGATATCCTCCCAGTCGAAACCGACCCAGGCTGCCCGTCGCTGAATCTCATGAGCGTAGTTTAGGGCGGGCATAATTTTCGGCACGCTCTCCAGCATGGAAACGCCCTCTTCTCTCTCTTCCTTTTTGAGCTCCTCCCAGTTATGCATCACCTCTTCGGCGTCCTTCACCTTTTTGGTACCGAAGACGTGGGGGTGGCGGTGGATAAGCTTTTGGCTGATGCCCTCGATGACCTCCCCCAGCTCGAACTCGCCGGCTTCACGGGCAATCTGGGCCTGGAGGACAATCTGCATCAACAAATCGCCCAGCTCGGCGCGCAGCTTCTCGGCGTCGCCCTCGTCCAGCGCCTCCAGCACCTCGTAGCACTCCGAGAGCAGGTTTCCCCGTAGCGAGGAGTGGGTCTGTTTGCGGTCCCAGGGGCAGCCGTCGGGCGCCCTCAAGGTGGCGATAATCTCAACCAGGGCGTCGAAACGGCTCAAATCTTTGGGTTGGGACAAGATTAGCCTCCTTTTTAACTCGAGGGCAGGACCGCCCCCACGAAGTCGCGCTGGCCCCTCAGGAACTCGTCGGCGGACAGCGCCTGTTTCCCCTCCAGTTGCACCCTGAGGATATTCAAGACACCATCGCCGCTGCCGACGCCGAAGCCCCCCGAGTCCAAGACAACCACCTCCCCCGCTTTAGCGGGCGTCCCCGCAGTCGAAGGTAGTGCCTCGATAACCTTGAGCGTTTTACCCCGCCAGTTGGTGTAGCTCCCCGGCCAGGGGTAAAAGGCGCGCACCCGCCGCCATATCTCTACCGCCGATAGTTTCCAGTCGATTTCCCCCTCGTCTTTAGTTATGGATTGGCAGTAGGTCGCCTTAGCCTCGTCCTGGGGCTGGGGGGTAAGCTCCCCCCTCGTCCACCCCACCAATGCCTCCCCCAGCAGCCCCGCCCCGACGACGGATAGTTTTTCGCCGAGCGAGGCGGTGGTATCGCTATCGGCCACGGGAATCTGCGCCCGCGCCAGGATGGGCCCGCTGTCCATGCCCTCATCGAGCAAAATAATGCTGACGCCAGCGAAGCCGTCGCCGGCCAGAATGGCCGCCGCCACCGGCGAAGCCCCCCGGAACTTAGGCAGGAGCGAGGGGTGGACGTTAAGGCAGCCCAGCCGCGGCAACTCCAGGACCGCCTTGGGCAGGAGCTGACCGAAGGCGGCCACCACGATAACATCGGGCTTAAAGCCGGCTAGTTGCTTGAACGCTTCGGGCGCTTTCAGACTTTGGGGTTGCACCACCGTTAATCCCAGGGCTTCGGCCGCTTGTTTTACCGGGGAAGCCGCCAGGCTACGCCCCCGCCCTCCCGTTCTGTCGGGCTGGGTGTAGACCGCCGCCAGCTCGTAGCCGCCGGCAACCAGGTATTCCAGGGAGGGCACGGCGAAGCGGGGACTGCCCATAAAAACAACTCTCAACTTTAAGCCTCCACGGGTTAAGATTTTAACACCAAACATTTTCAGCAACAAGTTCCCGGTTTATGGCTATCCCTTAAATATCGAGCGAAAACACAAGCCTGACAGACCTTTCAAGGGAAACCCTGCCCCCCAACCCCCTGCCAACCACCCCTAAAAAGTTTGCCACCACCCGTCCCCACCCGCTATTCTATATATCACGCCGCTAATTTCCTCCCTCTTCCGCTGTCGAAACCGCGCAAATCTCCGCCTGTCCTTTACTGCAGGCTGCTCTAAACAAACCTAAAGCGACTAATCTTAACGAGAGGCAAGGAACCTTATGGGAGCCAGTTCAGCTCAAGAAACCTGGGAAGCCGCTTTGGGTGAATTACAGGTTCAGGTCACACGCTCATATTACCGCACCTGGCTGGAAAAGACCACCGGCTTAAGCTACGAAGACAACCAGTTCGTCGTCGGCGTGCCCAACGCCTTCGTCGCCGAATACCTCAACCAGAACCAGCGCTCCCTCATCGAAAAGACCCTCATCGGGCTTACCCGCCCCGACACCCAGGTCCTCTTTCGAGTGGCCTCGGCGCGGGAGACCACGGCCTCCGCCCCCACCACCCGCCCCGCGGGCGAAGCCCGCTACACCTTCGATTCCTTCGTGGTCAGCAACAGCAACCGCCTGGCTTACGCCGCCGCGCTGGGCGCCGCCGAAAACCCGGGGCACGGCTACAACCCCTTATTCCTCTACGGCGGGGTGGGGCTGGGCAAGACCCACCTGCTACACGCCGTCTACCACACCGCCCGCGCCAACAATTTCCGCGCCCTCTACGTCAGCGCCGAGCAGTTCACCAACGAGTTCGTCAGCGCCATCAGGGAGAAGAGCACCGAGGAGTTCCGCAGTAAGTTTCGCACTGTTGATATATTGTTGATAGATGACATCCAGTTCATCGGCGGCAAGGAGCAGACCGAGGAGAGCTTCTTCCACACCTTCAACGAACTGCATAACACCAATCGGCAAATCGTCATCACCAGTGACTGTCCTCCAAAGTCGATGCCACTGCTTGAAGAGCGCCTCCGCTCGCGCTTCGAATGGGGCCTTATCGTCGATATACAGCCGCCCGACTTTGAAACGCGACTGGCCATTCTACAATCGAAAGCCCGTCAAAACGGGGATGAAATAGATATCCATGTGCTCGAGTTGATCGCTCGGGGATCACATAGCAACATCCGGGTACTTGAGGGCTCTCTCAACCGAGTGGTCGCCTATTCCAGGCTGCTGGGCGTTCTACCGACCGTAGATATAGCCGAAAGAGCCCTTGAGGATATTGCCAGCAAAGAGTATCTCGCGGACGATATTACACCCTACTCGATAGTCGAAGTCGTGGCCGATTGCTTCCAGCTTCCTAGGGAAGAGATTCTGGGTCGCAAGAGGGACAAGGAAACCTCTATGGCCCGCCGCCTCGCCATGTACCTTATACGGCAGGAGACCAACTGCTCTCTCGCGCAGATCGGCCGGGCGCTCGGCAACCGGGATGCCGCCGCTGTTACCACGGCCTGCAAGAAAATAGTCGGCGATATCGGCGTAAACCCTTACCTCAAGCGCAAGTTAGGCGATATTCATCGTCAGCTTCACCCCAGAGCGAACT
>CAYQPY010000061.1:0-6744 GCA_964419705.1 uncultured Dehalococcoidales bacterium | reverse complement strand
TTGGCAAGCTCCTCGGTGAGGGCACCAAACGGGCGGCGGCGCAGATTGGCAAGGGCGCCGAAGACTACGCCATTCAGATTAAGGGGCTGGAGCTGCCCGCCTACGAGCCCCGCGCCGTCAAGGGCTACGGGCTAATCCTGGCCACCTCCAATATAGGCGCCAGCCACATGTACGGCCGTCCCCGGGCTGAGCTTGCCGGCAAGAAGGATAGGCTGACCGAGGTCGACAAGGGAAAAGACGCCGCTGACGCCGAAATACTGCAGGCGACGCAGGACGCGGTCATTCAGTGCAGCTTCAGTCCGGTCACCGGCTTTAACGCCCAGCAGCGCAGTGAGTTGCTGGTAGCGGCTACCGGCTTCAAGGAGTTCGCCGACCCCGCCTACGTGGAGAAGGTAGGCGAGAGAGTACTCTGCCTGGAGCGCAGCTTCAATGTCCGCGAGGGCTTTGACCGCAAGGACGATACCCTGCCCAAGAGAATGCGCACCGAGCCGCTAAAGAACGCGGGCCCGGCCACGGGGCAGACCTTCAAGAACCTCGATGGCCTCCTCGACGAATACTATGATGTCCTGGGCTACAACCGAAACGGCATACCCACAGAGGCCAAGCTCAAGGAGCTGGGGCTGGACTGGGTGGTAAAAGACATCCAGAAATTCAACAAATAGGCCGCTTTCAGGGCACCTGTGAATTAGCCAGGAAGGCTGTAATAATGGCTGCCGGAAGTCGCTAGCCGGTAGGGGAAACGCTGATGGCTGAATATGATGTAGTGCATATTGCCGTAGCTCCTCCGGCAAACCCCGATGAAAAGCTGGTAAGCAGCGTCGCCGCTGTTATCAACAAGAGCGCCACCTATACCCGCCTGCTGCTGGCTGGCGAGATACCAAAAATCATCGCCCACGCCGACAGCCCGCCGGAAGCCGAAGCGATAGTAAAGAACCTGCGCGAGCTGGGCTTGACGGCGCTTGCCTGCCCGGACTCCGAACTCGGCCAGTTTCCCCAAATCTTCGAGGCGCAAACCCTGGAACTTAGAGAGAAAGAAGCCCTCTTCCGGGATAGTATCGGCGCCCAGAAAAGAATGGCCGCCAGCGATGTCTTCCTGATTCTCACCGGTAGGGTGGAAGGCTCGGAGGAGGTGGAGACGACAAGGTCCCGGCTCAAGTTTAGCTGGGGCAGGACGTTGATGCTGGGCGGCATCCCCGCCTGGCGGAAGGCCAAGGAGACAACCACGGATAAGTCCAGCCAGACCGAGAACTTCGCCCGGCTTTATTACCGAAAATCGGCCGAGCCCGGCGTAGAACTGCTTCAACACCACCTGAACTATTCGTTCTTAGGCGCCGAGCGAGCCGCCTCCTCCGTCGTGAACTTCAGTACCCTTATGCAGCGGCTACGCGAGGCTTTCCCCGAAGCTATCTTCGATGACAGGCTGGCCAAACCCCTGGTCCTGGCCGATTCTTCCGGCTGGCAGGATGTCGAGCTGAATTGCCGGTTAATCTACCTGTTCCACAACATAACCAAATAGCGTAGGATTAGCCAGCGCCCGCCCGCAGTCCTTTTCATTTGACTTGCCTGGAAAACCCTCTTATACTCTCTAATGTTTCCTGTAATTAGACACCGTTTATTTAATTAAGAGCAGAAAGGAGTTAATTATGATTGACAAAATCGAAATCGACCAAGCAAAAAAGGACAGGATAATCGACAAAGCGGGTCACCTCGCCGATGAAATCGGGGCAAAATTAATGGCTTGCGCCCCGGCTACTTTTGCGGCCATATGTGATGCCTTCCGCTCGGAGGATATAGAGCTGTTTACCCCCGAAACTCAGGAAGTGCTAACCCAGGGAATGGTAGGCCTCCATGGCGGTGTCGCCATGACCGGGGTCGGCACCTGCGGGGCGGTTATCGCCTCCACCCTTATTATAAGTTACGTGGTCGGCGTCAGTACCGAGGAATTGTCCAAAAACGGCAATCTTAATTATGCCTCATCTATCCCGGCGGTGGAATACGTCATCGACAGGTTCGAGGAAGATTACGGCGCTATAGATTGCCTCAGGGTGCGCTATAATCGGGTTCAGCGGGCTTTAGACCTTATGGACCCCGATGCCCGGATACTGGAGATGACCTTTGCCCTGTATGAGAAGGATAAATGCGGTATGATCGCGTCCGAGTTCGAAGGGGGACGCGACCAGACGCCGCCGGTGAGGGGGGCGCGCTGGGCGGCAGAGGCAATCTGCGATTTACTGGTTATGGAACCTCAGGAGCGCAAGGAACTTCCGCCACACCTGAAGGGCCTGGGCATGCAGGAGATGGCGCCCAAGCTTCAGAAGGTCGTCGAAGCGCTTAAAGAGCTGGGGTGGGGGCGTCCCAACGAAAAGCTTTCCTACCGGGATTACCGGACGTTTAAGCTGAAGGGGAGAAAGGGAGTGGAGGAGAAAAGACTGGGTTCAGTGAAAGCCCCCGAGAAGTAGGCGGTCATAAAAGAGTCGGCGTAGAACCAGCCAGCCTCACTTAAACCGGCAGGATGCGCCCGCAGTGGGGGCACTTAACGTTGACCCCCTTGAATTCGGGGGAGACCCTCAGCTTGGTGCCGCAGGGGCAGGGAACGGTGCGGTATTTACTCATGCGCCACATCATGTCGGATGTCTCCCGGGCGCGCTCGACCTTCTGCGGCGCTTTTTCCGCCGTCTTCGCCTCCGGTGACGGCTCCCGCAGGGCGGCAGCGCCCGCCATCTTATCAAGAGCCAGCGCCGAGGCCGGGGCGATACCCGCCTTGGCCCCCCGCGCCTCCCGGTAAGCCTTATCGTAGTCGGCCAGCGAAGCCCCCGACATAGCGCGCAGGATGCGTACCCTCTCCGAGATGGGCGGGTGGGTGCTGGTAAGGTTGCTGGCGGCTCGTCCCTTCTGGCGGAAGGGGTTAATGGTGTACATCGGAGCCGTCGCCTTGTTGGCGGATTTAAGCTGTACGGGGGAAGCGGAAATCTTTTCCAACGCCGAAGCCAGTCCCTCGGGGTAGCGGGTATAGAGGGCGGAAGAGGCGTCGGCCAGGTATTCCCGCTTCCGGGAGATGGTGAAGTAGATAATCTGGGCTATAATCGGCGCCAGTATCAGCAGGCCAATACCCACGGCCAGGATTATTATCTGCCCCTGCCCCCCACCTCCCGAACTCCTCCGGCCGCCGCCGCTGAAGAAGAGCACCCGCGTGGCGTACCAGGCCAGAATAACGATGGTGCCCAGCATAACGGCGCACATCGCCATCAGCAGCACGTCGCGGTTCTTGATGTGGGCTATCTCGTGGCCGATTACCCCCTGCAGCTCGTCGCGGTTTAGCTTGGCCAGCAGCCCCGAGGTGACGGCCACCGACGCCTTATTGGGGTCGCGCCCGGTGGCGAAGGCGTTCAGGGCTGTATCGTCGATGATATAGATATTGGGCATCCTCTCCAGGCCGGAAGCGATTTTCATCTCCTCGACGATATTATAGAGTCGGGGGTTGTCGTCGCGGCCTATCTTTCGGGCGCGCGACACCGCCAGCAGGAGGCTATCGCCCTGGAAAAAAGCAATAAGGCTCATTATGCCCCAGACAATAAGGGCGAGGATAATCCCGATGATGGCGTTATCTAAAAAGTAGAACCCCAGGAAATAGCCTATCAGGAGCAGCAAAAGCCCCATGCCTGCGGTCAGGAAAACCGACCGCCATCGATTAGCACTAATCTGTTCCCACATATCTCAAGTCGCTCTATCTTATGTAAAACTAACCTTGGGCGCTTCCCTCTCCTCGGTCACCGTGACCTCGAAGAACTCGCCCTGCTTGAAGCTGGTCATGGCGGCGACCACGTTGGAGGGAAACATCTGGACTTTGTTGTTCATCCTCAGGACGGAATCGTTGTAGTACTGGCGGGAAAAGCCTATCTTGTTCTCCGTCGAGGCCAGTTCCTCCTGGAGGGCCAGGAAGTTCTGGTTCGCCTTCAGGTCGGGGTAGTTTTCCACCACCGCCAGCAGCTTGGATAGAGCGCCGCCCAGTGCGTCCTCCGCCTTGGAACGGGCGCCGACATCGCCGCTGGCCAGGCTCTGCGCCAGGTTTCGCGCCTTGGTTACCGCCTCCATCGTCTCGCGCTCGTGCTTCATGTAGCCCTTGACCGTCTCCATCAGGTTGGGGATGAGGTCGTAGCGCCGCTTGAGCTGGACGTCTATCTGCGCCCAGGCGTTGCGCATCTGATTACGCAGCCCGATGAGGCCGTTGTAGGTGACAATGAAAAAGAGGAAGAGTATGACCACGATACCGCCGACAATATAGATGGCTAAGAACATCGCAACCTCCTTATATGTTGCCTTTATTTAAAACCAGGGCTTAGTACAAAGCCTGTTTAGCCTTCGGCTTTAAAGGTATCCCCTAAAAAGCTGAGCACGCGCTCCTCGGAGCCTGCTTTAGCGCCCGTATCCAAAGGGCACTGCTCTATAATCTGGTGCACCTCCCCGCCGTCAAACCAGAGCCCGTCCCCCCACCCGCAGACATCGATGAGCACCTCCGGTTCTTTGCCGATGTTCCGCTTGCTCATCTTCCGCCCGCAGACGGGGCAGCGCCGCTTCTTCTCGGTGGTCTCGGCGTCGGGTAAATCTATTATTTGCGCCAGTGTCAAAGCGCCGCTATCCAGTCCCATACTCTCCAGCATCAGCTCCAGCTCCCCCGCGTCGAACCAGACCCCGCCGCATTTGGTGCAGTGGTCCAGCTCAATCTTATCCTGCTCGACGACTATCATCACCTCGCGGCAGGTGGGGCAAATCATAGTTCACTCCTTTAAGAGCAATTTTACCATAAATAGGGCGATAGTGTAGAGGCAAAGGGATAAACTCAGCTACCACAAACCGGGCAGGAGCGCGTGACGAGGGGGATAATCGGGGAAATTTTGCTGGTACCAGGCGTGGTGGGAGCGGGCGCGGGGCACCAGGTTAGCCGCCGTCCAGACGGCGAAAGCCAGCCCCGGCAGTGACCAAGTCGCCACCGCCCAACCCGTCCAGATAAGGACCTCGCCGAAGTAGTTGGGGCAGGATATCCAGCGGTAAAGCCCGCCGTAGGGAATCTGGTAACCGGAGTCGGACGTCTTAGCCAGATTGCGCAGGACGTTATCGGCCTGGCGGTTGATGACAAAGCCAGCGAGGAAGAGCGCTACCCCGATGATAAAGCGCGGGTCGCTGAGCCACTGGTTGGAGTAGCCGTCGGAGAAGGTGAAGATATAGCGGCCGTTGAGGTAGCCGTTGACCATGTTGAACAAAAAGCCGAAGCCGACCACGAGCAGCGGCATGGCCCGGCGGCGCAGGCTGAAGGGGTAGATAAAGGCGCGGTGCAGGTAGTGCGCTTCCCATAACACCAGAAAGACCAGCGTGGTCACGGTGATAGTGTTAGTGCCGATAAAAAAGCAGGCGGCGAAAGCCAGCGGCGCCGCCGCTTCCATGATAACCCAGCCCAGCTTGTTGTTGACGGCAAAGCCCCAGCCGCGGCGCACATAGCGCCCGTAGGGGGCGGCGAAGAAGAGCAGCGACAGGAAGACGACTGCCGCCAGCACGAACCAGCCGATGATGAGCCCGTTGAAGAAGGTCAGCTCGCTCAAGGTGTCCCCGTCTTTTCTAGCTTCAGGGGACGGCTAAGTTTGCCCGCCGCCTCGAACCACTTCAGGGTATCGATAAGCGTCTCCCGGAAGGGGCGCGGCTGGTAGTCGAGCTCGCGGGTCGCTTTCCGGTGGCTTATGTGGCGGTGGCCCCGCAGAGCCTGCAGCGAGACGCTGGTATAGAGGGGGCGCCGCTTAGCCAGGCGGTCGAAGGCGGTGACAAAGGGGGCGCCGACTCTGGCCAGCCACATCGGGTAGACCGAACCGGGGGCTTTGACGCCCGTTATCTGCTCGGTCATTTTAGCCACCTCGCGCAGCGACAGCCAGTGCCCGGAGAGAATATACTTGGCTCCGGTGGGGGCTGTTCTTTCAGCGCGCATCGCCCCCCGGACGACGTCGCGCACGTCCACCCAGTCGAAGCCGCCGCTGACCAGGGCGGGCAATTGGCCGTTGGCCAGCTTTAGCAGCGCCTCGCCGAAGTGCGACGGCCTGTAGTCGTGAGGGCCGATAATGGCCGTGGGGCTGATAATAATAGCGTCCAGACCTTTTTCTATACCGCGGCGTATTTCCCCCTCCGCCGCCGCCTTGGAGCGGTCGTAGGACGGGTAGCGCCGTGATGCCACCAGGGGGTTCGATTCGTCAACGGGGATATCGGCAGACGCATCGGTCAGGGTGTGGATGGAGCTGAAGTGGACGAGGCGACGCACGCCGCAACTCAAGCAGGCCTCGACCACGTTGCGGGTGCCGGTAATATTGACCGCCTCCAGCAAAGACCAGGGGTCGGGAGAGATGGAGATGCGAGCCGCCAGGTGATAGACCACCTCGGCGCCGGCGAAGGCTTTGAGCAGGGAATCGGGGTCGCGGATATCGCCCTGTATAACCTCGATATCCAGCCCCTCCAGCGCCTGCTGGTCGAGATGGACCAGGGCACGCACGGGGCGGCCCTGAGCCGCCAGGGCACGCACCAGGTTAGCGCCGGCATGTCCGGCGGCGCCGGTTACTACTATCATTGATTTGACAGCCATTATACCAAAATATGTCCCCCGGTTGACAACCCGGCAGCAGTGATGTAGAATAATTATGAGCATAAGACCAAAATAACCAGTAATCATTACTATTTAGTGGGCTTATGACTTAAAAGTCAAGGATAAAG
>CAYQPY010000060.1:0-6796 GCA_964419705.1 uncultured Dehalococcoidales bacterium | reverse complement strand
ACGATATCGACATCCAGCCTCTTGTACAATTCGGAGTGGAAGTGGGGCATCATCTGGTCGGCGGCGCTCAAGTCGCGCAGCCTGAGACGGAGCAGGCGTCCTTCGACCAAGCCCAGAAGGGCTAATTTGACCTCGCCGCTATCCCCCCCCGAAAGCAAACCGTCGATTTGCCCCCAGACGTCGGCTTTGCCCACAGGCAGTTCCTCGACCTCGAAAAACGATTTCAGGCGGGCGGCAAGCTCGCTCAAAGCGGCTTTGGACATACCGCGCACCAGCCGGTGGGCGGGCATAATGACCAACCCCGGGTCGTTAAAATCAACCAGTTCCATCATGACGAAGTTAAAGGCTTCCTTCCCGGTTAGTGATGACGCGCCGGCGCGCCGCTCCCGCTGGTAGCTGAGCGCGCTCTCGTAGCGGTGGTGCCCGTCGGCGATATAGAGAGGCTGGTCGGACAGGCTGGCGCATATTTGACTGAGAGCCTCAGGGTCATTTATCGCCCAGAGGTTATGCCTTTCACCATCAATCCGGCTGGAGCTGAGCGTAGGCGGGCTTTTCTCCTTTTTCGCCAGCAGCGAGGCAACCTGCTTTCCCTTGTCCTCGAAGAGAGCCAGTATGGGGCTGGTGTTGGCCTGGCAGACCCAGAGCAGGCTCAATCGGTCGCTGGTGTGCTCGGCAAGCGTGCCTTCGTGGGGGCGGACGACATTATCCGCCCATTCCTGCAGGCGGACGCCGGTGATAATACCGCGCCGACGGCATTCCCGGCCATTGTGGTGAAAATAGTGGTCGTGGAGGTAGACAGACGGCGCTTCGTCGGCGACCAGAACCTTTTGCGCCAGCCACCGTTCTAACATAGTTGCCGAGCGGGTGTACTTGTTGTCGGTGGTCGTATCCTGGGGCAGCTCGCGGTTGTGCTCCAGGCGGACGAAGTTGTATTCGTTACGCTGGTAAAGCTCCTGCTGCATCTGGGGAGAAATAACGTCGTAGGGGGGGCAGATAACGTCGGCCAGGTCCTTGACCTTAGTCTGGTTATAGTGCACCCCACGGAAGGGATGAATCTCAGCCATAATTCTCTCTTTCCCACCTAGTTTACCCCATAGTTCGGGAAGGGCACAAGTTGGTTACCAGATAACCAGTATATCCTGAATCACGTCGTCCCAGTAGGGTATTATATAGCCGTTCAACTGGGAGTAGCGCCGGCCGATTTCCACCCTGACCTCATCGTCGAACTGGGGCTCGAAATAGACCATCCCCCGGTCGATGGTGTCAAAGGCAACTATGGAATGCCCCGAATCCGAGTAGCGTAGCTCGACGAAGGCGCAGCGCCAGCCCTCCGCCTCGGCGTTATTGCAGACGTCCCGGGAAAAGTGGCTGCAAATATAGCTATCGTCTTCGTATTGGTTCCGGTCGGTGCGGTCGGTGCGCAGAAAGGCGACCGCCTCCGCATAGGTGGGGTCTTTCAGGCAAAAGCCGTGGCCCGTGCCGGCATCCAGGCCCTCTGCATAGCCCTCATCGTAGCCCACCGTGTAGCCAGTAGCCTCGCCCTGGCTATAGCCCTCGCCGTAACCCTCGTCCTTGCCCAGGTTATAACCGTCGTTATAGCCGTCCTGGTTACCCGTTATATAGCCGACATCGTGCCCCGCTAAATAGCCGTTATCATAGCCGTCGGCGTCGCCCAGGTCATAAGCCACGTTATAGAGGATAAAACCGCCCCCGCCCACCGCCGCCAGGATGATGATTGTTATCAAAATTCGTTTCAGCCACATTTCTGACCCCCTCAAGTTATAATTATACCCTTTTCTCTTTTGCCCAGCCACAAGCTCTGCTATACTTAGAACGCAAAGAGGTGACGAAGTGAATAAGAAGATAGTCGTTATCGGTGGTACCGCCTGCGGCCCCAAAGCCGCCGCCCGCGCTCGCCGTTGCGACCAGCAGGCTCAAATAACCCTGGTCGAGCAGCAAGCCGAGCTGTCGGTGGCAACCTGCGGATTACCCTACTACGTTTCGGGGGTTATCGAAAGCCGCCTGGAGCTGGTGCAGCGCGGCCCCGATTTTTTCAAAGAGGTCCTGGATGTAGAGGTGCTCACCCGCACCAGGGCGGTAGCCATAGACCGCAAAGCGCGGCGGGTCGAGATTCTTAACCTGGCCAAGAACCGCACTTCCACTATTGAATACGATAAGCTGGTGCTGGCTACGGGCAGCACGCCGTCCGTGCCCGACTGGAAGGGCAGGGAGCTCAAAGGCATTTTTACCCTCTCCCGGATTGAGGAGGCGCAGGCTATACGCCAGCTGGTCTCGCCGCGCAAAGTCGATAAGGCGGTCATTATCGGCGCCGGTCTCATCGGGCTGGAGATGGCGGAAGCGCTCGTCTCCCAAGGGGTGGAGGTCAGCCTGGTCGAAGCGCTGGACTGGGTTCTGCCCGCCCTCCTCGATTTCGAGGTCGCCGCCTACCTGGCCAAGCACCTGCGGGAAAAGGGGGTAAAGCTGCTCTTCGGCCAGAGCGTAACCGGCTTTGAGGGCGACGAAAAGGGCTGGGTAAGCAAGGTCGTCACTGAAAATGGGGAGTTGGAAACCGACCTGGCGCTGGTGGCTATCGGCGTTAAGCCCAACACCGGGCTGGCTGAAGACGCCGGACTTAGCATCGGCGCGACGGGCGGCATCGCCGTCAACGCCTACCTCCAGACCAGCGACCCCGATATCTACGCCGGCGGCGACTGCGTGGAAAACCTCCACCTGGTCACCGGGCAAAAGATACTGGCGCCGCTGGGCTCTACGGCTAACAAGCACGGCCGCGTCATCGGCACCAACGTCACCGGCGGCGATGAAACCTTCCCCGGCGTCGTCGGCACCTCTATCGCCAAGGTATTTGATTATAACGTGGGACGGGTCGGCCTCAGCCAGTCGCAGGCTCAAGCTGCCGGCTACGACGTAATAACCGCCCTCGTCCCCGGCTACGAACATGCCACCTATTACCCCAAGGGCAAGGAGATTCTGGTAAAGCTGGTGGCGGAGAAGGCTAACGGCAAGCTCCTGGGCGGGCAGGTGGTAGGGCCGGGCGATACGGCCAAACGCATCGACGTGCTGGCTACCGCCCTGACCTTCGGCGCCAGCGTCGACGACCTGGCTAACACCGACCTGGCTTACGCCCCACCCTACAACAGCGCCCTGGACCCGCTGCACAACGCCGCCAACGTCATCCGCAATAAGCAGGAGGGCTACGCCCACACCCTGAACCCGATGGAGGTGGCGGAAAAGATTAAAAAGGGCGACGCTTTTATCTTTCTCGACGTGCGCTCGCCGGCAGAGTGGGAAGCCTACCGCATCGAGGCGCCGCAGTCCAAGCTTTTACCCTTACGAGAGCTGCGGGCGAGGCTCGACGAGCTGCCCAAAGACGCCGAGATTGTCATCGTCTGCCACACCAGCGTGCGCGCCTACCAGGCGCAACGCATACTCGACGGCGCCGGCTTCAAAGATGTCAAATTCCTCGACGGCAGCATCGCCGCCTGGCCCTACGAGATACCCTGGCAAAGGCCGACTGCCAATGAGTAGTTAGCCGCCGTTAAATGTAATATAATGAGCCTGTAACATGGAATCAGCCGAAGCCAAACAGCGGATAGAAAAGCTCAGAGCGGAAATCAACCACCACAACTACCGCTACTACGTGTTGGACAGCCCCGAGGTCTCCGACGCCGAGTACGACGAGATGATGCGGGAGCTACAGGAGCTGGAGGCGGAGTTCCCCCGGTTCTTGACCCCCGACTCCCCCACCCAGCGCATCGGCGCCGCGCCCGTGGAAGCCTTCGGCGTCGTCGAACACCGCTATCCCCTGCTCTCGTTGGGCAACGCCTTTTCTAAAGAGGAGCTGGCCGCCTGGTACAAGCGAATTTCCAAAATGCTGGACGGACAGCAATGCGACTTCGCCGGCGAGCACAAGATTGACGGCCTGGCCGTGGCGCTGACCTATATCGACGGTAAGCTCACCACCGGGGCTACCCGCGGCGACGGCCTGCGCGGCGAAGACATCACCCAGAACCTGAAGACAGTGAGGAGCATACCTTTATCCGTTAACGGAGACTTCCCGCCCCGCTTCGAGGTGCGCGGCGAGGTCTTTCTGCCCAAGGCGGGCTTCGAGAAGCTGAACCGCGAGCGGGCTAAAGAAGGCTTGCCCCTCTTCGCCAACCCCCGCAACGCCGCCGCCGGCTCGGTGCGCCAGCTCGACCCGCGCATCACTGCCAAACGCCCGCTCGACATCTATATCTATATGCTCGGCTACGCCGAGGACAAAGCCACCCCACCTACCCACTGGGAGACCATGGAATACCTTAAGAACCTCGGCTTTAAGATAAACCCCAACAACCAGCTGCTCAAGAGCCTCGATGAGGTCGAAGCCTACTACGACAAGTGGGTGGAGAGAAGAGAAGGCCTCCCCTACGAAGCCGACGGCATCGTGGTCAAGATAAACCGGATTGAATTACAGCAACGGCTGGGCGACATCGGCCGCGAGCCGAGGTGGGCTATCGCCTACAAGTTCCCCGCCGTACAGGGCACGACGGTTTTAGAGCGAATCGACATTAACGTCGGCAGAACCGGCACGCTGAATCCTGTTGCTATTCTCAAGCCGTTGGCGGTGGGGGGCGTCACCATCCAGCATGCCGCCCTGCATAATGAGGACGACATCCGGCGCAAGGACATCCGCGTCAGCGACACCGTGGTCATCCAGCGCGCCGGCGAGGTCATCCCCCAGGTGGTCGGCCCCGTGGTCAGCAAGCGCACCGGAAAAGAAAAAGAGTTCAGTATACTGGACAAGCTGGACAAAAACGAAAAAGGACGTCCCCTGTGCCCCGCATGCGGCAAGGACAGCATCGTCAGGCCCGAGGGCGAGGTCATGTACTATTGTAGTAATGCTTCCTGCCCGGCGCAGGCGCAACAGCGCATCGAGCATTTTGCCTCGCGGGGGACGATGGACATCGAGGGCATCGGCGAAGCCCAGAGCGTGATACTTTATAATAACGGGCTGGTCAAAAACGCCGCCGACCTCTACAGGCTGAAAGAAAAACGAGCCGAGCTATTGGAGCTGGAAAACACGGGCGAAAAGAGCGTCGAAAACCTGCTCAAAGCAATAGAGGAGAGCAAAAATAGGCCCCTGGCCAGATTAATCTTTGCTCTGGGCATACGCCACATCGGCGGCGAGACGGCCGAGATTTTAGCCAGGCGTTTTGGTAGCATCGAGGCACTGTCTAAAGCCTCCCGCGACGAGCTTATGAAAATCGAAGCCATCGGCCCCAAGATTGCCGACAGTATCCTCGCCTTCTTCAGACAGGAGGAAAACCGCCAAATCATTCAGAGCTTGAAAGAAGCCGGCGTCAAAATGGAAGAAGAGGTCAAAGCCGAAGCCCTGCCCCTGTCCGGACAGGAGTTCGTTATCACCGGAAGAATGGAGTCTTTCTCCAGACAAGAGGCAGAGGAGAAAATTAAAGCCCTGGGCGGCACGGCCAAAGACAATGTTACCAAGAAGACAACCTACTTGGTGAGAGGCACCGACCCCGGTGGCAACAAGTTAACCAAAGCCAGCGAACTGGGCACACCCCAGATTGACGAAAAAGAATTACTCCGTCTGCTACAACAAAAAGCACATTATTAGTTAAAACAGGTGTATAATTGGCAAAAGAGGAGGAAACAAATGAAAAGATACAAGTGGTTGTTAACAGGATCAGTAGTTTTGTGTTTGGCTATCGTTTTGCTGGCCGGATGCGGCGTGTCAAAGGCCGACTATGAGGCTCTGCAGGCTGAAAATGCAGACCTGACAGCAGACTTAGCGGCGGCACAATCGGACTTGACCAGCCTGCAGGCTGACTATAATGCTGTAAGCAATGAGCTGGCTCAGATTCAAGAGGTCTATCCGCCCAGGGACTTTTCTTCAATTAGTGAACTCGAGGACTGGCTGAGAACCAATGACGTGTCCGAGGAACCGATTACAATGTACGCAGACGCATGGTATCGCAAAGCCCTGACAATACAAGAGAATGCCCTAGCGGACGGCTACATCGTATCTGCGGATTATGACTACAACTCAGAGACAGACATATACCTTATATATTGTGTAACAATTATTGATGGTAACATCTGGTATTGGAACCCGGAAACTGATGAGCCATACGCAGATTATAGTCTAGGGACAGTCAAATAACATAATATAGATACACTTTGCACATCCTTATGAAACTAATCGTCGGCTTGGGCAATCCGGGGCGGTCTTACGCCCGCAACCGCCACAATATCGGCTTTATCTGCCTCAACCGCTTCGCCCGCACTCAGGGCATAAAGCTCGATAAGAAAAAGGGGCTGGCGCGCATCGGTACGGGCAAGGTGGCGGATAACGAGGTGGTATTGGCCCGCCCCCAGACCTTTATGAACGATAGCGGCCGGTCGCTCAGCCGTCTGGTCAAGAAGTTTAACATCGACCTCAACGACCTCATCGTCATCCACGACGACCTCGACCTGCCCCTGGCTAAAATCCGCTTAAGTTTTGGCAGCGGCTCCGGCGGGCACAAGGGCATCAACTCCATCATTCAGGAATTGGGGACTCAGGACTTCAATCGTCTGCGAATAGGCATTGGCAGGCCCGACAATCCCGAAATCAGCGAAGACGATATTATCGCCTATGTTTTAAGCAATCTTACCCCCAAAGAAAAACGCGCTATCGATAGCATCACCCCCACCGTCAGTGACGCCATCCTCTGCCTGCTCACTGATGACTTAACCACGGCGATGAACAAATTTAATTAGCCCCACCCCCCGT
>CAYQPY010000059.1:0-6927 GCA_964419705.1 uncultured Dehalococcoidales bacterium | reverse complement strand
TGTTAAAGATATCGCCGAAGCCGCCGAAGTCAAAGCCCTCGAAGCCCTGCCCGAATAACCCCTCGGCGCCGCTGTGCCCGTAGCGGTCGTAGGCGACGCGCTTATCGGGGTCGCAGAGCACCTGGTAGGCTTCGTTGACCTCTTTGAACTTCTCTCCGGCCATGTCTTCGTGGTTGTGGTCGGGGTGATACTTGAAGGCAAGCTGGCGGAAAGCCCGCTTTATCTCTTCATCGGTGGCGTCGCGGTCAATGCCTAAGACTTCGTAATAATCGCGTTTGGTTGGCATATAATTGTTTACCTTCTCCTCTTCAATTCTTTACCCCACCCCGTCACTGCTTCCTTCCGTCATTCCCGCGTTCCACTTTGTCATTCCTGCGAAGGCGGGAATCCAGTCTCTCTCTCGTCACCCCACTGTGTGAGCGTACGTATTTCTGACCCACCCTGCCCACCCTTAGAGGGGATTCTCCCTCTAGTATTCCTTCTGGGGGCCCCTGCCCCCCACCCCCCGTTTATTTTGGGGGTTTGAAAGGGGGCTTGCCCCCTTTCTACCTTAAAGGGCGGTGGGCGGGAATAGATAAAACAGGGGTCGGGCGGGACTTAAAAGTTACGCCTTAAACTCTCCTTTTCCACCTTTAATAAAGGGGTATTTTCCCTATACATATACAGAGGGGCTTTGCCCCTCCAACCCCTCTATTTTTGGCTCTCCGTGCGTCTGGGGTGCCCTCTACTTAGGGTCTTAACCCCGGGCTTCCTTTATTGCCTGGCAGAGGTCTTCGGCTTTTCGCGACGAGATGACAAAGGTCTGGTCGATGGTCTCCAGCTTTATCGCCTCGTTGATAAAAGCCTGGGTCAGGGCAAAGGTGCCGTCAATGCCCTTCCTGATGCCCCACCCCCCGTAGGTCTTAACCGGGTGCTCCATCTTAAAAGGCGCGCAGTCCTGTATCTTGGCGACGTCGATAGCCTTGCGGTAGATAAAGCCGAACCTTACCACCAGCTTGTCCTTAAACAGCTGCACCCTCATCCAGAAGAAGGCGACGATGATAGCGAAGGTCAGGGCGATATAGAGAGCGAAGAACCACCACCACCCCCCGAAGATAATACCCGGCACCAGCCCGAGGGCTAACGCCCATAGCGAGATGCCGACTATGAGCAGGGTGTTTGCCCCCAGCCGTTCTTCATAGATTGGCATTGTGGCATTTTCCTCCTATGTCTTGCACTCTTTTTCAATCAGTTCCATGAGAGGCTGGTATTTGCCCGCGGCTATTTTCCGGGTAGGGCTTAGTCCGTGTGACTTCAACCATTTCCAGTGCTCTTCAAAGAGAAAGCGTGAACGGACCAAATGGCCGCGCATACCGAGATTGGTAGCCGTTATCTTGCCGCAGACCTGACACTTGTAACTCATTGTTTACCTCCCTTTCCTCCTCGTTTTATACTTCTTTAAACTCACCCTCCACGGTGCCTTCGTCGTCCCCCTCTTCTCCCTCACCGCCTTCTCCCTTATCGGGGGGCGGCGTCTCACCGGGCGGCGTCTCACCGGGCGGTGGTTGCTGTTGCTGTCCGTAGACGGTGGAGCCGACCTTCTGCATGGTCTCGTTCAGCTCCTGAGCCGCCTGGTTGATGGCATCTATATCCGTTCCCTGCAGGGCGTCCTTTACCGCCTTGACCTTCTCCTCCACCTCTTTATTCAGCTCGTCGGGTATCTTGTCCTTGTTGTCGCGCAGGGTTTTCTCGGCCGTGTAGGCGAGGGTGTCGGCCGTGTTGCGGGCTTCGATTTCCTGGCGCTGATTGGCATCCTCGGTGGCGTGCGCCTCGGCGTCCTTCTGCATCTTGCCCACTTCTTCTTTGGAAAGCCCGGAGGAAGCGGTGATGGTTATCTTCTGCTCCTTGCCGGTGCCCTTGTCGAGGGCCTTGACGTTAAGAATGCCGTTGGCGTCGATGTCGAAGCTGACCTCAACCTGAGGCACGCCTCTGGGCGAGGGCAGGATGCCGTCGAGCATAAACCGCCCCAGCGTCCGGTTATCGGCCGCCATCGGCCTCTCCCCTTGTAATACGTGAATCTCGACGCTGGGCTGGTTGTCGGCGGCCGTGCTGAAAACCTGGCTCTTCGATGTCGGGATGGTGGTGTTGCGCGGAATAAGCGGTGTGGCTACCCGGCCCAGGGTCTCGATGCCCAGCGTCAGCGGGGTGACATCGAGCAGCAGGACGTCTTTAACCTCTCCCCCTAGCACACCGGCCTGGATAGCCGCCCCCACCGCCACCACCTCGTCGGGGTTGACCCCCTTGTGCGGCTCCTTGCCGAAGAATTGTTTTACCTTTTTAATGACCAGCGGCGTCCTCGTCTGACCGCCCACCATAACCACCTCGTCAATCTGGGCGGCGGTCTTCTCAGCGTCGGTAAGCGCCTGCTTGCAGGGCTCGATGCTCTTTTCCACCAGCTCGCCCACCAGCTGCTCCAGCTTGGCGCGCGTCAGGTTAATATTAAGGTGCTTGGGCCCGCTGGCGTCGGCGGTAACGAAGGGCAGGTTGACCTCGGTCTGCTGCACTGAGGATAGCTCGCACTTGGCTTTTTCGGCGGCTTCCTTTAAGCGCTGCAGCGCCATCTTGTCCTGTTTGAGGTCTATGCCCTGGTCCTTTTTAAACTCGCCGCAGAGCCAGTCCATAATCTTCTGGTCGAAGTCGTCGCCCCCCAGGTGGGTGTCGCCGTTGGTCGATTTGACCTGGAAGGTGCCTTCGCCCAGCTCCAGGATTGAAATATCGAAGGTGCCCCCGCCGAGGTCGTAAACGGCGATGGTCTCGTCCTTTTTCTTGTCCAGCCCGTAGGCCAGGGCGGCCGCCGTCGGCTCGTTGATTATGCGCAGCACGTTAAGCCCGGCTATCTTGCCCGCGTCCTTGGTCGCCTGACGCTGGCTGTCGTTGAAATAGGCGGGCACGGTGATGACCGCATCGGTGACCTTCTCACCGAGATAGGCTTCGGCGTCCGTCTTGAGCTTCTGCAGAATCATGGCCGAGATTTCGGGCGGGCTGTATTCCTTGTCGCCCATCTTAACCCAGGCGTCGCCGTTTGACGCCTTGACTATTTCATAGGGCAGTAGTTTTCGGTCGTACTTCACGGTGGGCTCGTCGAACGTGCGCCCCATCAGGCGCTTGATGCTGGATATAGTATTATCGGGGTTGGTGATGGCCTGCCGCTTGGCGACCTGTCCCGCCAGGCGCTCGCCGGTCTTGCTCATGGCAACCACCGAAGGCGTGGTGCGCCCCCCCTCGGCGTTGGGGATGACCTTGGGCTCCCCCGCCTCCATAACCGCCACCGCGGAAAATGTAGTGCCTAAATCAATACCTATAACCTTTCCCATTGTTTATGCCTCCTCTTCTCCGTTGCCCACTACCACCATAGTGGGTCGGATTACTCTGTCGTTTAGCTTGTATCCCTTTTGCACTTCCTCGATAACGATGCCTTCCTTGCCCTTATCCTGTCTTAGCGCCTCGTGGAGGTTGGGGTCGAAGGGCTCGCCCAGCGCCTTAATAAGGCAAAGCCCCTGCGCCTCCAGGCTCGCCCAGAGCTTCCGCTCGATGAGCTTGATGCCGTCCAGCCAGCTCATCTTCTCCAGTTTCGGCGGGATGGAAACAAAGGCTCGCTCGAAATCGTCCAGTATCGGCAGCAGGCTGAGCACGAGCACGGAGTTGGCGAATTGGGCCAGCTCCTCTCTCTCCTGCTCGCTGCGCCGCTTATAGTTGACAAAGTCGGCCTGGGCCCGCTGCCAGCCGGCCAGGTTGGCTTCGGCCTTGGCTTGCATCTCGGCCAGCAGCTCTTTTAGCTTCTCTACATCCTTGATTTTGCTGAAATCAGCTTCGGCTTTAGCCGTCTCCTCCGGCTTGACCTGGCTATTGTTTTCTTCCCCGGGTTCTCGTGGCATCATTTTTATCTACCTCTCCCCTTTATAAATTCTCCACCCCTCCCGGGTTTTTCTTCCCACCCAATACCCACCCTACAGAGGTGTAACCTCTATAGGCTTCTCTCCCCACCCCACTTAGACTCCACTGTCATTCTGAAGGAGCGAAGCGACTGAAGAATCTCAAGAGACCCTTCGCTACGCTCAGGGTGACAGTGAAAGATGTCATTATCCTTTGGACGGCTTTCTCCCGTAAAGCTCGGCGACCAGGCGGTTGAGCACCGAGGACAGATAGCCCACGGTGGAGATGGTGCGGGCGTAAGGCATGCGCGTTGGCCCCACCACCCCCATAATGCCCACCGCTTCTTCGGGCAGCCCGTAGTGGCTGATGACCACGCTGCAGTCCTGGATGGCTTCCGCCCTGTTCTCCTTGCCGATGATTACCTGTACCCCCTCTTCTCCCAGCCCCTCGGGGGCGACGCTCTGGAGCAGCTGGCGGCAGTCGACCAGCTCCATCAGGGCGAGCCCCTGCTTACCCTGGCGGAACTCGGGCTGGTTAAGGGTAAAGTGCAACCCGTCGAGGCGTGACGGCTCGAACTCGTGTTCGTCTTCGGCCTGCATTATCTTGAGCAGGCAATCGGTTACCTGTTTTTCGGCGGGGGAAAGCTTTAGCTTCCTGGCCGAAATCTTGGCCCGGCTCAGGCCGGAATAGGCCTTATTTAATCTATTGGCTATCCTGGTCAACTCCGATTGCGCGATAGCCTTGTCGAAGGTTAACAGCTGCTGCTTGAGGTGGGCACCCTGGAGGACGAGGACGACCAGCGCCAGCGACTCTCTCAGGGCGACCAGTTCCAGATGCTTGAACTGGCAGCTTGCCGTCTTGGGCATGGCCACGATGGCCACGTTCTTTACCAGCTGGGCGGTGAGCGTCGCCGCCAGGCTCAGCCACTCCTCCATCTCTCTTTCCACCTGGTGGAAGAGGTGGCTGATTAAAAACTGCTCGGCTAAGGGCAGCTCGATGTCACTCAGGGTCTCTACGTAAAAGCGGTAGCCCTTGTCCGAGGGGACACTCCCCGCGGAAGGGTGGGGACGGATAATATAGCCTTCCTGCTCCAGGTGCGCCATCTCGTTGCGGATGGTGGCCGGGCTTACCGCCAGCTCGTAGTCGTTGATGATGCTCTGCGAGGGCACGGGCACCACCCGCGTGATATACTGTCCCACTATTGATTTCAGTATGGTCTCGCTTCTAGGCGATAGCACCTTTAGCCTCCCTGTTTTTGAGTTAGCAGTCTAACCCTTAGACTGCTAATCATATCTAAATTACCATTTTAGAGGCTGGTTGTCAAGAGATAGGCTGGTTAAAGGTTGTTTATTTCCCCGCCCCACCTTGTTATGCGCAAGTCTTTCTGTACCACCCAGCCCCCCCCACACAAATAAGTACAACGGGGGGGGAGCCCCCCCGGGGAAACCCCCCAAAAAAAGGGGTTTAATGGGGGTAATACCTTATAGGGTGGGTATTGGGTGGGCAATAACAACCTACGCCAACAAAGGTGGGGAGGGGAAGGCAAACCCACGTTAGACAAGTGGGGGGGTATAGCTAGATAGACACTCCCCAGATTTGAACCCCAGCCCCGCCTATGGTATATTTATAGCGATGGATATCACCTGGCTCGGTCATTCCTGCTTCAAGCTCAGGGGCAGCCATGCCACCGTTATCACCGACCCCTACTCGCCGGAAATCGGTTACTCTATGGGCAAAACCACCGCCCGCATTGTCACCGTTTCCCATCAACACCCCGGCCACAACTACGCTAAGGGCATCGGCGGCGAGCCCAAGATAGTGGAGCGCCCCGGTGAATACGAAATCGGCGGCGTGCTCATTATCGGCATCGCCACCTTCCACGACAAAGAGAAGGGCGAGAAGCGGGGCAAAAACACCGTCTACCTGCTGGAGATTGACGAGGTATCGATATGTCACCTCGGTGACCTGGGGCACGTCCTCACCAGCGGACAGGTCGAGGAGATTGACGATGTCGATGTGCTCTTGCTCCCGGTGGGTGGGGTGGCCACCATAAACGCCTCCACCGCCGCCGAGGTGGTGCGGCAGATTGAGCCCAAGATAGTCATCCCCATGCACTATAAGACGCCGTCGCTCAAGATGGAACTGGACCCCGTGGGAAAATTCCTCAAGGAAATCGGCGCCAAGCAGGTCGAGCCGCTGGCCAAGCTCTCCGTTTCCAAGTCGAGCCTGCCCCCCACCACCCAGGTCGTCCTCCTCGATTACCCCCACTAAAGTCTCCCTAAAGCTTCGAGACCTTAATCACCAGCACAATCATGACGATGACCATGGCTATCATGGTCAGCAGGAAGACCATCAGCATGACGCCGCCCATGGGCAGCAGCCACTCCGACCAATCCGTCCCCTCTGGGTCTTCGGGCTCGGCTATCTCCGCTACCGTGCCGGTCGGAAAGGTCGGCGCGGGCTCGGTGCTGAAGGCGCTGACGGCGCTCCAGGCGCTGCAGCTATCGGCGCTTAACGCCCTGACCTTCCAGTAGTATGTCGTCTCGTAATTCAGCGATATATTGCACTGCCAGGCGGTGCTGGGCAGGGCATAGCCGTCGGTCTTTAAGATAGTGGGGTTATCGAAGGTGGTTATGGTGGAGACCATCAGCTCGTAGCTGTCGGCGCCGGCGATAGCGCTCCACTGGAATATCGGTTCGATGGCTACCACGCTGGCGCCAGCCGGGGGGCTTTCCAGGCGGGGGGCAGGCGCCTCGGTACCCATGGGGGTGTTAAACGACCACTTCTCCGACCAGGGGCTTAAAGTCGGCTCGATAGCCCTCACCCGCCAGTAGTAGGTGGTGACGGGTTCGAGGTCGGCAAGGTGTACCGAGCTGCTCTGAGTGGTGCCCTCAAAGCCCTCGGGCAGGCTTGAAAAGTCGGTCTCATAGTTAAGCTGCCACTGGTAGGCGGTGGCTCCGGGCAGCGTCTCCCAGTCGAGGCTTATGTTCATGACCGCGTTCTCGATGAGCATGC
>CAYQPY010000058.1:0-7111 GCA_964419705.1 uncultured Dehalococcoidales bacterium | reverse complement strand
CCATATCCGTGTGAATCTTCCCGGCGGCTACCGGGGCCTTGTCCTCCTTCCGGCAGGTCCAGGCACGCACCTCATCCTCCCCGGTGGTAAAGAAGTTTATCAGTCCCAGCATCCTGTAGGCGGCGCCAAGGAGGCGCTCCATTGATGACTCTTTTAACCCGAGTTCCCGTAGGAACTCCTGTCGTTCATCCAGACTCAGCTGGCTGATATCGGCTTCATCTTTGCCGCAGATAACAATTGCTTCCGCCCCCTCGTCACCGGCAACCCGTTCCAGTGTCTTTACATGGCGGTTATCGGCGTCCTCTATAGATTTTATATTAGCGATATACAATACCGGTTTTAACGAGGCAAGGTTACATTCACGGATACTGGCTATTTCCTGAACGCTCAGCTTTTGCCGGCGCGCCGGGGTGCCCTGCTGAATAGCGGCGTACACCTTCTCGCAGTTGGCGCTATCCCGAACAGCCTCCTTGTCTCCGGCACGCACCTTCTTGGCCAGGTGTTTAATCTTATTCTCCAGCGTGTTACTATCGGCCACCATCAGCTCCAGGTCAACCGTCTCGATATCCCGTACCGGGTCTATCGTCTTATGCTCGAAGGGAATACCATCGTCTTCAAAGCAACGTACCACGTGCAACAGGGCTTCGGCGTCCTTAATATGACCGAGCAGCCTTAAGCCGTGTCCGTCTCCTTGGGGGCCGGCCCTTAGCCCGGGGATGTCGACGACCTCCAGTGTGGCCAGTACCACCTTTTGCGGCCGGTACATTTCGGCGAGCCGGTTAAGGCGCTGGTCGGGCACGTAGACCACCGCCCGGTTCATCTCGGAACCGTTATAACTGGATACCCCGGCCGCCGTGATGGCGTTAAAGATAACCGTCTTCCCGGAAGAGGGCAGGCCTACTAGGCCGCAATTTAAACCCACAGTGCATCCTTTCTGTAAAATGCGTACGCCGACGCGCCCTTATCCTTCAACCTGGACTTTGAGAACAATCCCTGAAGCTGAAAGCGGAGGAAACTGAAGGCGAATCTTTCGTGCAGTACAGGCTACTACCAAAGAATAACTACGCTAATAGTATATATCAACAGGGCTCGAAACTTCCACCAAAACCCCTTGACATACTATTGACTTTATGGTATTATATACTTCACAATAGTATAAAGCATGTAATACAGAAGCTGCCCTATCTCAGGGGGAAGTTATGAACCGACAAGAGTCAAGCGCCGCCGATAAGAAATTCCAGAAGGAACTGAATGCCGGCATAACCGAGCTTGTCCTTCTCAACGCCGCAGGCCGGGCGACCGAACCCATGTACGGCTATCAAATCGCCAAGCTAATCGATGAGGGCAGAGAGAACGAACCCGTCATAAAGCTGGGAACGCTATACCCGGTTTTACGCTCCCTGGAAAGAAGCGGGCTACTGGAAAGCCGGGTGGAACCATCCGTATCCGGGCCTCCCCGTCGTTACTATGAAATAACCGAATCAGGGCGTCAAGCGCTCAAAAGGTGGACAAAAATATGGGGCCAAGCCAGGGCCTTTGTTGATAGCCACTTGGAGGAGGACTAAGATGATAAAAACTATCGAGGAATATCTCCGCCAGCTTAAGAAAGAAATGGCCGGATGCGACCGGGCCACCATTCAGGATGCCCTCTCCGATGCCGGGGAATACCTGAGAAATACGCTGGAGACCCGACCCGATTTAGCCGAAGCCGACGCCCTGCCGCCTATCATTAAGAAATACGGCGCGCCCGATGAGGTCGCCGCCGCCTACCGGGAGATTGAAGCGCGTGTACCGACGACCCTGGCTCCGGCCAGGCAATCGGGCGGAAAATCATTCGTTTCCCGCTTCTTCGGCGTCTTCGCCGACCCCAAGGCATGGGGGGCGCTCTTCTATTTATTGTTCTTCGCCCTGTTTTCCGGGATAGTCTATTTTACCTGGGCAGTCACCGGTATATCGCTATCGGCGGGTTTGATAATCTTAATCATCGGCCTGCCCTTTCTCGGCCTGTTCATTCTTTCCGTGCAGGGTATCGCCCTTATTGAGGGACGTGTCGTCGAAGCCCTGCTCGGAGTGCGCATGCCGCGCCGACCCATATTCCCCGGCAAGAAACAGGGCTGGTGGGGGCGGTTCAAGAAGCTATTTTCGGACAAACACACCTGGTCCTCGATTCTGTATATGATACTGCAGCTTCCGCTCGGCGTCATTTACTTTACCGTGCTCATCACCCTCATCGCCTCGTCCCTGTGGGGTATCGCCCTGCCCATCCTGGAAAAGGGTCTTGATATTCACCCTATGCTAATCAACGGTGTCCAGTACTACGCACCCGTCTGGCTGATGCCCCTGACCGTCATCGGTGGAATCCTGCTCATAATCCTCACCATGCACCTGGCCAAGGTTCTGGGCAGAATGCAGGGCGCGCTGGCCAAAGCGCTACTGGTCAGATACTAATCCCCTGAGAAGGGATAAGACGCGGGGCGCGGGCAGAGGTGGGGGGTTCGAATCCCCCTAGCGCCACTACCACCTATTCCTCTGAAGACTCTTTCTCATCGTCCACAGGTAGTTCCAGCTTCGGCACCTCCGGCGGTTTCCTGGCGAATATAGGAATACCGATAGCGGCGATGATTACGGTGGCGACGATGACCACCATTATTATGTCGGGATAGGTGGAGGCGTTGGCAATGCCGGCCACGACCACTATCTCCGCCACCACCGCCGCCGACAGCCCCCGCGGCAACATGGTGGTCAAAAAACCGCTGTTCTTTAACATGGTGCCGCTGCCGATAGAGGTGAGCAGCACCACGACGTACCTCACGAAGAGGAGGGCGACGGACAGCACCACGCCGACTATAATCACATCGGGTTTATCGAAGGTCAGCACCAGCCCCAGATAGACGAAGAAGAAGGTCTTTATCAGAAAAGACATCTGGGAGTGGAACTTCTTCATCATATCGTGTATCTCGACCGTCCGCTTAATGCGCAATAGTCGGGCGACCTGGACGCCGTTCCCTAGGATTATGCCGAAGACAAGCGCGAAGATTACCCCGCTGCCATTTATGCTTTCCACGGCGAAGTAGAGCATAAAAACGATGGCCAGGGTAAGTATATCGTCGAAGACCTCTCCCTCGATAAGGGTCAGAATCCAGAGCCAGGCAAGACCAGCGCCGATGCCTATCCCCACCCCGATGGCAAACTTTATGGCGATAGTCGTACCCACCAGCGAAGCCTCGTCCCCGGTGCTCCCGCCGGTTATAACCTGCAGGATAACCAGGGCGATGATAATAACCAGGGCGCCGTCTAAAGCCGACTCCAGGCTCAATACCGAGGATACCTTGCCCGAAATCTTAGCCCGGCTGACCAGAGGCATCACTATGGAAGGACTGGTGCCGCTTAAAATAGCGCCGAGTAAGAGGCTATTCATCAGGTCCCAGCCCAACAGGTGATGAACGAGGAAAGCCACCCCCACCGTACTGGCGGCGATACCCAATACGACCAGAATCAGCGCCCGGGGGGCGCTGGATTTAATCCAGGAAAACTTGAGGTCCAGCCCGCCGTTGAAGAGGATGATGACCAGAGCCAGGCTGGCGATTATCTGCGATGCCGGAGCTATCTCCGCCGGGTCGATAATCCCGAAAACAGGCCCTATCAGGTAGCCCAAGCCCAATAATATTAATATATCGGGGAAACTTATCTTGCGAAAGAGATAGTCCCCCAGGAAACCGATGACCAGGAGAATGCCGATAAACCCGATTATCTGTGCTGCTGACATCTATTTTCTATCGCTTCCGCTCGATTAATGTTAGGCGTATTTTAGCAATAATAATTAGAAAAGCCAACTATATTTTCCGCCTCTCCCGCCAGCGGAAGATGGCCTTGGTCAGCTCCAGGACGGGGAAGACCGTCGCCGCCAGCAGGACGACCAGCAGCCAGTCGAAACCGCTCAAGGGGAAGGTATGGAACGACGGCTGCAGAGCCGGTATATAGACTATCACCGCCAGCAGAGCGATTTCCCAGACTATGGTGACATTCAGCCACCGGTTCTTGAAAAAGCCGATTTTGAATACCGACTGCTTATCGGAGCGGAAGTTGTAGGCTTTAAAGAACTGTATCATGACCAGGGTGAGGAAGCACAGCGCCTGCGCCTCCAGCATCCCCCGTCCCGCGTCCAGCGCCCACTTGAACACCCCCAGGTTGACCAGGCCCGACCAGACCCCACCCACCGCCATCAGCGCTACTACCTCTCTGGTAAAGATGCCCTGCCCCCGCGGGCGCGGCTTCTGCTGCATCAGGTCGGGGGCGGGCGGGTCCAGGGAAAGGGCGATAGCGGGCAGGCCGTCGGTGGCTAGATTCACCCACAATATCTGTATCGCCACCAGGGGAATAGCCCCCACCGGCAGCCCCAGCCAGGGCCCGAAGAGGATAGCCCCCGCCATGAGCAATATCTCCCCGATATTGGAGGAAAGCAGGTACATCAGGTATTTCTTGATGTTGCTGAAGATGCCCCGCCCCTCCTCGATGGCGGCCACGATGGAGGCGAAGTTGTCGTCGGTTAAGACCATATCAGCCGCCTCGGTGGTGACATCGGTGCCGGTGATGCCCATGGCGATGCCGATATCGGCCTTTTTGAGCGCCGGGGCGTCGTTGACGCCGTCCCCGGTCATAGCCACCACGTGCCCCCGCTTGGTCAGGGCTTCCACCACGCGCAGCTTGTGCGCCGGCGAAACGCGGGCGTAGACCTCTATTTTCTCCACCATCTCTTCGAGCTCTTCCTGGCTTAAATTGTCGAGCTCGACGCCCGTCAGCGCCAGCCCGTCTTTGAGCAGCCCCAGCTCGCGGGCGATGGCCACCGCCGTATTCTTGTGGTCGCCGGTTATCATCACCGACTTCACCCCCGCCCGGTCGCAGCGCTCTATCGCCTCCTTGGCTTCCGGGCGCGGCGGGTCGATCATCCCCACCATACCGGTAAAGACCATATCCTGCTCGATAGACTCGGTTATCTCGCCATCATCCAGCCGCTTATAGGCCAGTCCCAAAACGCGCAGGGCGTCGTCCAGCATCCCCCTCCCCACCGCGATGATGCGCTCCCTGTCTTTATCGCTCAGCTCCCGCTCCCGCCCCTCGGCGTAGATATAGCGGCAGGAGCCCAGGACCAGCTCGGGCGCCCCCTTGGAATAAGCGACACTGCCTTCGGGCGTGCGGTGGACGGTGGTCATTCGCTTTCTCTCCGAAGAGAAGGGGATTTCGCCGATGCGGGGGAACTGGCGGTTAAGCTCTTCGGGCCAGAGGCCCGCCTTAGCCGCGCTTACCAGTAACGAGCCCTCGGTGGGGTCGCCGCTGACCTCCCAGATTCGGTCGCTGGTGGTGAGCGCCGTGTCGTTGCACAGAGCGCCGATAAGCAGCAGCCTTTCCAGAGCCGATTGGGGCTTAACGCTTAGCTTTTCGCCGCCGACGGAGAACTCGCCTTCAGGCTCGTAGCCGACGCCGCTGACATCAATGGAGTTGTCGTCGGCGTAGATACGCCGGACGGTCATTTTGCCCTGAGTGAGCGTGCCCGTCTTGTCGGAGCAGATAAAGGTGGTGCTGCCCAGCGTCTCCACAGCGGGCAGCTTGCGTATTAGAGCGTGGCGTTTGGCCATGCGGCGCACGCCCAGCGCCAGGCTGATAGTCACCACCGCGGGCAGGGCTTCGGGAACCGCCGCCACCGCCAGGGCGATGCCCCAGATAAACATCTCCAGTACTTCGTGCCCCCGCAGCACCCCCAGCCCGGCCAGGACGAAACAGAGGACCAGGGCGCCGATGGCAATCCACTTGCCGATGCGGTCGAGGTTTATCTCCAGGGGCGTTCTTTCCGGCTTGACCGCCTGCAGCAGGCCGGCAATCTTGCCGAACTCGGTGTTCATGCCGGTGGCGGTAACAACAGCGCTGCCCCGGCCGTCGATGACCGCCGTGCCCATATAAACCATATTGCGCCGGTCGCCGACGGGCGCTTCGCCCCCGATGACGCTGTCCTTTTTCTCCACGGGCGTCGATTCCCCGGTGAGGGAGGCTTCGCTGGTCTTGAGGTTGACCGCCTCGATGAGGCGGGCGTCGGCGGCTATTCTATCGCCCGTCCTGAGGATGATGATGTCGCCGGGCACCAGCTCGCGGGCGGGTATCTCGGCCTCTTTCCCCTCCCGGCGTACCGACGCCGTCGGCGCCGCCATTCTCCTCAGGGCTTCCATAGCACGCTCGGCTCTATACTCCTGAACGAAGCCAAGGCCGCCGGCAAAGAGGACGATGATGCCGATAATAACGGCGTCGGCGACCTCGCCCAGGACCGCCGAAAGCACCACGGCGATAAGCAGGATGATAATGAGGAAGCTCTTGAACTGCTGTAAAAAGAGCGACCAGGGGGAAATCCCTTTTTTCTCGGCCAACTCGTTGGCGCCGTAGCGCCCGAGCCTCTGGCGAGCCTCGGCTGGCTTTAAGCCTTCGCGCCCGGAATTAAGCGCGCTTAAGGTAGCGTCGGCTTCCCTCTGGTACCATTGCTGTTCTTCAGCCATCTGGTTGACCGTATTATACCCCCGCTAAAAGCCAGTTGAAAACCGCGGCAAAATAGTAAGCCCCCAAAAGTCGTAAGACCTTCGGGGACCCCGAACAGATTCAGATTTCTTTCTTTAGCCTTCTTTACCCTCTCTGGCTATAGTTCTGGCCTCCTCGGGGATGGGAGGCGGCACCGGCTCGACCAAAATCTTTTGAACCGCGCCGAAGCGAGGGGGACAATTTTGAAAGCAGATGCCACAGGCTATGCACTTCTCCTGGTCGATGACATGGATTTGATTCTTGCCGCCCGTTATCGCCTCTACCGGGCATTTCCTGAGGCAAATCATGCAGCCCTTACACTTCTCCGGGTCAATATAGTATGAGACCAGCTTCTTACGGGCAAATTTTTCAGCGGCTTCGAGGTCTCGTTTTAACTGCTCCGGCTCTATTCCTTCGCCTATGCCAAGAGGTCCCAACTCCTTTAGCTGCTTGGTGAAGTTAGTAATAATTTCGGCAAAACGAATTCCCTCGGAAGCCGACACCCATTCAATCCGCAATCTTTCCGGGTTCAACCCTATCTGTTCCATTAATT
>CAYQPY010000057.1:0-7121 GCA_964419705.1 uncultured Dehalococcoidales bacterium | reverse complement strand
TCAGGGTTAATACCTGCTCGCGCGTTAGGCTGGGTGGAATCAGCTTGGGCAGGCGGGGGGCGCGCATGTGCTTCATAGGGCTGGGCAGCCCGGACATTTCGGCGCGCCAGTTATAGAAGGTCTTGATGGCCCGGTAGTAGGCATGGCGGTTGCCGGGATTTTTGAACTGGAGCAGAAACGCCTCGATATCCGGCCGCTGTGCGGTATCGGCATCCAGCTCGGACAGGAACCGGCCAAGCTTTGACCGGTAAAAGCTCAGGGTGCCCGGCGATACCTCCATCGCCTGCCTTGATTGCAAGAAAAGGGGCAGATAGTCTACTGCTGTCCTTCTGTTGACTCTCGCGTCTTTTGTTTCCATCGCAGTACTTTAATGGCTAGTTCCAATGGCGACTTTATGGCTTTTGCCTCGTTAGCTCGGATTCCAGAGGTGTCCCGGCGGAGCCATTTTCCCGGGCTCTTCTTCATAATATCTTCGCTTAAATCGGTGTTAATTCGTGCTATAATTTGATAATATCAAATGCGCCTTTACACATATTTGTGGAATACTGCCGAAGAGTAAAATTATCAGACTTCATTATTGGGGGTAGCATTTATGAGTATATTGAGTCCTGATACACTATTTCACTTTACGCCTTCCCTTGATAATCTTTTAGGAATACTGAAAGACACATTTTATCCGAGATATTGCTATGATGAATTTGATTTAGTGGACAATGATTCGCAGACTTTTCTTGAGGATGCTATCCCGATGGTTTGCTTTTGTGATATTCCGTTATCCCTCTTAATTCATCATATTGAAACATACGGTCAATATGGCTTGGGGATGACGAAAGAATGGGGGTTAAGAAAGGGGCTAAACCCAGTTATTTACTTTAACAAGAATTCACATCTGGCAAAGAATTATAATGTGCTAACAAAAGACTTAATGTGGCAACGTAGTCCAACTGCAAAAGCATTTAAAGAAACTACAGGGTATATGAAACCATACGAGGGTATTTTGTATCGAGATGGGAAGGCCACTGTGGAGAAAGTGAGATTCTATGATGAGCATGAGTGGCGCTACTTACCAGATAGAAGCATCCTGACTGACAACGGTATAAGGTTATTTTTGCAACACCATCAATATATGAACCCGCAAGAGCTAGCGGTTGCAAACAGTGCACTTGAAACGGAAAAAACTAGACTAGCCTTTGAAGCAGATGATATCAAGTATATAATCATTGAAGACGAAGGCCAAATCAACAACATGATAAAGGAACTAAGAGCCATCAAAGGCAGTAGATATGATAAGAATACTGTAGATAGACTAGTGTCTCGAATTATTACTGTTAAACAAATTAAGAACGATTTCTAAGAGTGAATCGAACAGGCATTGAGAACTGGCAGCGGGTGGTTTCGAACCACCGACCAAAGGCTTATGAGTCCTCTGCTCTACCACTGAGCTACGCTGCCACAGGCAGAATATAGCACGCGTGGCTTTCTGGTGTCAATTCCACTTGCCAGCAGAGCTGGGCAGATTACTAGCTACCCAGCTCTACTGTGATTGATGGCGGCTGAACCAATATCCTGGTTCAATACACCATTGTTAGTTCAATCTGTTTATTCTACATACTTTTTAAGATCTTCTGGCAAGTTGTCAATATTGTCAGTGGTAGCCGGAACTATAGGTGGCTGCCCGTTGGCTTCCATGATTGCAATACCCTCGGAACTGAGCAAAAAGTCAATCCAGGCAATTGCCAGGTCCATTCGCTCGAAATTACTGGGTATAGTAACTCCATAGACAATTGGTTTACCTGACTTTATCAGGGTCTCACCGGGTTCAGCGCCGGCGATTTCAACCTCTGCCTGGGCATAGAAATCCGTGAAAGCGGTGTCCGCCAGGTTGATTTCAGGAGGCAGTGAGACGTAGTTCAGATTGTGCTGGGCGGCTACAGACGTGTATTCAAAAGCATAGTCCAGGTCCCCGGATTCAAGTAGGGCGATAAGTTCCACCGATTTAGGCCTCATCAGGTCATCGTCAGTTCCGAACAGGCTATCATAAAGCCCGGTGGCCCCGTAGTGTATCTCTGCCAGCTGCCAGACCATAAGCGTGCGGTAGCCGCAAGGGTCCTGGTCAGGGTCGCTGCGGCCATAGTTAACGCCCTCTCTTTGCAAAACCTCATACCAGTTATCGCTGTTTATCTCGTCAGCATAGGCTGAGCTATCAGTATAGGTAAGGCACATCTGGTTGGAAGCGAAGATTATGTACCAATCGGCATAATCAGGGTACATCAACTCGGGGATGAGGGTATAGTCGGCGGAGCCGATGACGCCGCACTCTTTCCCCAGCTCGGTGACCTTGCGTATGGTGGTGGCGCTGCCGGCGCCCTCAGCTAATATCTCAATATCGGGATAGATTTCATTGAACGCCTCGCTTATCTCGGCAAAGGGTATGGTTAGGCTGCCGGCGTGGTATATCTGGAGTGTTCCGGACAGTTCAGTTTCCGTTCCTGAATCCCCACACGCAGCGAACACGCTAATTACGAGAAGCAAACTTATGACGATGGAGATGGCTTTGAATTTCATTTTCATTGCTTAAAACCTCCTATTTTATTTAATCAGTTAAAAATGTGAATAGATGATGCTTTAAACGTCACGTAGACTTTCTTACCCTCATGAAGTTCCATTTCTTCAAAAGAGTGTCGTGTAACGAGGCAGGAAAGTTTGGGTGGTATGCTTACTGTAACGTACAACGTTGAGCCCTTATCTATGACATGGGTGATGGTTCCGGGAAAGCAGTTACGGGCGCTGGAATGTATAGGTTCACTGGAAATGAGTATGTCCTCGGGGCGAATGGAGGCGTGGTAAGTGCCCTCGGCATCAGTGGCGGTAATGAATTCGGTGCTATCAACCTTGAAAACAGTATCCCCGTTTGATTTCTTTTCCGCTTTACCGAGGAAGATATTCCTGGTCATGGCAAAGCGGGCGACAAATTCTGAGTTCGGGTGGCGGAATATCTCCTCCGGAGTTCCCACCTGCATCAGGTGACCTTCACCGATCACGGCTATTCGGTCGCCTAGTGCTATAGCCTCTTCGAAATCGTGGGTAACGTGAAGAATAGTGACCCCCAGTGCTCTGTGAAGCTGGCGAAGCTCCTGCTGTACGCTCTCTCGTGTCTCAGGGTCAAGGGCACTAAGTGGCTCATCTATAAGGAGCAATTCCGGCCGAGTAACGATAGCTCTTCCCAGGGCTACTTTTTGCTTTTCCCCGCCGCTCAGGGTATCAGGGCGTCGGTGTAGAAGATGTGATATCCCCAACAGCTCTGAAACCCAGTCGAGGCTTTTCTCCATTTCATCGGCTTTTGTCTTGTGCATCTTCAAGCCAAAGAGTATATTTTTCTTTACCGTAAGGTGAGGGAAAAGAACGTGGTCCTGATACACTATGCTTACCCTTCTGTTTTCGGGCTCAACTCTGGTCACATCCTTTCCTCTGAGCCATATCTCGCCGCTCCTGATGGGATAGAGACCGGCGATGGACTCAAGTAATACCGTTTTTCCCGCCCCGGTGGGGCCGAGTATTATAAAATACTCGCCCTCTTCAATATTAAGGGTTATATCCTTGAGCATGAATTCCCCGAGGTCTACGCACAGGTTCTTGACCCCAATCATGACTTATCACCTCTGTAGGCGATAGTTCTCAATACGATGAACACGATTATGCTCACCAGAATCAGCAAAACCGCTATGGGACGAGCGTATTCGAGCCCGTATGTTTCGAACCTTTCATAGACGAGAACCGGGGCTATCATGGGATGGTAAGCTAATATAATTATAGCTCCGAATTCACTTATTCCGCGTGCCCACATCATAATGACCCCGGCAAAAATACTGCGCCAGGCTAGAGGGAACGAAATCCTGGAAAATGCCTGCCAGGGGGAAGCCCCCAGAGTACGCGCCACCTTCTCCGTTCTGACGTCCACCTTTTTAAAGCCTTCTTTGGCTGAATCTATCAGGAAGGGAATGCTGACAAATAGCATGGCTATCACTATGCCGGCCATGGAATCGACAAATTCGATGCCGAAGAAACTAAAGGCCTGGCCTAAAGCGGTGTTACGGCCGAATACGAAAAGGAGGGCGATGCCGGCAGCGGTATGAGGCACCACGATGGGTACATCAATTAGTCCCTCTATAAGCTTCTTGCCCTTGAAATCTTTCCTGGCTAAGAGATATGCCAGGGGAACACCGAGAAAGAAGCCGACTAACGTAGCTATCAGGGCGGCTAAGAGCGTGAGCCCGATAGCGCCCGTGACCTCGGGGTCTAAAATAGTCTCCCAGAGTGTCCCGGCGTCAGAGGCAGAGGCAAATATCATATTCCCCAGGGGTATGACAACGAAGAGGAATATTAATAACCCCAGGAGTACGAAGGTGAATGTTAGCCGGTTCTTATTGATATACCTTAGAAAAGACAAATCTCTTGCCGTATCTCCTTTTTCGTTATTAAACCTGTTCAACCCTTCATGGAAGGGGACAAAAATCAACTGGAAAAGCGATTGAATTCGTTTCAGCCGTGCGCAAATAAAAAGCACCTCATAGGAGGTGCACGACATGCCGTTAACGTCAGCATGAGCGCTCTCCTTTCCAAACACGGGAGGCACCGCCGTTTCCAGCGATACCCTATCGGCCTGCCTCCGTAGCTTACGCTTTAGGGAGGATAGGCTCGGAGAGGATATTTAGTTTTTCAATTGAGTTATATTATCATATCGGTTGCGGGGTAAGCAACCCCGCCCCACCCGGGTTTTTCTTTCCACCCACTTAATTCTGTTGTCATTGCGAGGAGCGCGGCGACGAAGCAATCTCATACCCCACTCCCGAAGTCTTTTTTCCCACACCAGCCCGCCCACAAACGTCTTTCAAGAGGGGGCTTTGCCCCCTCTTGGACTCCCCCAGAATGTGTGGAGCCGACGTCCCCTTGGGGTGTTTAAGAGGGGCTACGCCTCCCCACTCCCCATTGTAGAAGATTTCCTTGACGCTAACGGAGGCGCTCTGCTAAAATCCACTCGGTTACCCCTCTTTATTTACGGATTAGTTTTCAGCACTGGCAAGGGAGGTCTGTTATGGCAATCGACTATAAGAAAGAAGGCCGGGTCGCTATTTTCACCATCAATCGCCCCGAGGCGATGAACGCTATGAACATGGAGACGATGCGGGAGTTCCGCCAGGCGATTATCGACTTCCGCGACGACCCCGAACTCTGGGTGGGCATCGTCACCGGCGCGGGCGAGAAAGCCTTTTGCGGCGGCGCCGACATCAAGGATACCCTGCCCTTTATGCAGGAGCATTCACGGGACGTCTGGTCTTTCCCAGCGAGCATAATGCGGGGGCTGGAATTATGGAAGCCGCTTATCGCCGCCGTCAACGGGATGGCGCTGGGTGGGGGGCTGGAGATTGTCCTCGCCTGCGACATAAGAATCGCCGCCGAGAACGCCCGCCTGGGCACGCCCGAAGTAACCCTGGGGCTGATACCGGGGTGGGGGGGAACGCAGCGGTTGCCGCGGGCTATCCCCAAGTGTAAGGCGGCGGAGCTGCTGCTCATGGGCAAGCTCATAGACGCCCAGGAAGCCTACCGCATCGGCTTGGTGAACAAGGTGGTGCCCCAGGCCGAGCTTATGGCCACGGCTAAAGAGTGGGCGCAAGCTATCTGCCAGGCGGGACCGCTGGCGGTGAGGGCGGCTAAAGAAGCCATGCTCCGGGGCTGTGATATGACATTAGAGGACGGCCTGAGGCTGGAGAGCTCGCTGGTGGCTTACGTGATGGCTACCGAGGACTTCGCCGAGGGCACCAAGGCTTTCGTCGAGAAGCGGAAGCCGAACTATAAGGCAAAATAAACTAAGGAGAGGAGCATATAAATGGAGATTAAGAAGGTCGGGGTGGTGGGTTGCGGCTCTATGGGCGCGGGCATCGCTCAGCTTTGCGCTCAGTCGGGCTTTCAGGTGGTGGTATCGGAGATAAACGACGAGTTCTTGAAGCGGGGGCTGGGCTTTATCGACAAGGTCCTGGGCCGTAGCGTGGAGAAGGGCAAGCTCGCCCAGGCGGATAAGGACGCCATAATAGGGCGCATCAAGGGCACCACCAGCACCAAGGATTTCGCCGATTGCGACCTGGTGATTGAAGCCGCTATCGAGGACCTGGAATTGAAGAAGAAGGTATTCGCCGAGCTGGACGGCATCTGCTCTAAAGAGGCTATTTTAGCCACCAACACCTCCTGCCTGTCCATCATCAATATGGCCATAGTGACCAAGCGGGCGGACAAGGTGGTGGGGCTGCATTTCTTTAACCCGGCGCCGGTGATGAAGCTTCTCGAAATCGTCAAGACCATCGCCACCAGCGAAGAGACGATGGCGGCCAGCCAGAAGTTCGGCGAGAAACTGGGTAAGACCACCGTCGTCGCCAAGGACGCCCCCGGCTTTATCGTCAACAGACTCTGGATACCCTTCATGCTCCACTCTATCCGTCTCTACGAAGAGGGAGTCGCCAGCCGTGAGGACATAGATAACGCCATACAGCTGGGCTTAAACTACCCGATGGGCCCCCTTACCCTTTCCGATATGGTGGGCATCGACGTGGTCAAGTTCGTTTCCGATGCGCTATACGAGCAGCTCAAAGACCCCCGCTACATCACGCCCACGCTGGTGGACAAGATGGTGGCGGCGGGGTGGCTGGGGCGCAAGACGGGCAAGGGTTTCTACGACTACAGCAAATAGCGTCCCCCGATATACATAAAGCTTAAATAGATATAACTTAGCCAGGTTAGAAGGAGGCACTTGTATGACCGAGGTGGTAATTGTCAGTGGAGTGAGAACGGCTATCGCCAACTACGGCGGTGCCTTGCAGAATACACCGGTAATGAAGCTGGGCAGTATCGTCATCAAGGAGGCGCTAAAGAGGGCGGGGCTGCGCCCCAAGAAGGGCTCGCCTGATTCAAGCCTTGTGCCCGGGGCGCTCAAAGGCGACGAGCTCATTGAGTTGGAGAAGAAGTACTTCGACTGGGACGACTCCTTAAAAGAGGTGTGCATCGACGAGGTTATCATGGGCAATGTCCTCCAGGCGGGGCAGGGGCAGAATACCGCCCGCCAGGCGGCGATT
>CAYQPY010000056.1:0-7210 GCA_964419705.1 uncultured Dehalococcoidales bacterium | reverse complement strand
GGGTGAAAGGGCTATCATGCGTCGTCCCTTGGCTGTTTTGGGTGCCCTGAAAACCACCTTGCCACCTCTCAGCGCGTGCAGGCTACGGCTTACGTAGATTTGGCATAAGAGTAAATCCACATCACGCCACCTGAGGGCTAATAATTCGCTTCGTCTCATGCCAGTGAAAAGGGCAGTATGGAATAGGGCAAAGTAAGGCGTCTTACTGGTAGCTTCAAGGAAGACGATAATATCATCTTCACTCCAAGTCTGCATTTCAGCACGCTGCACACGGGGCGGGCTGATAGCATCGGCAGAGTTTCTTAGCAGCAATCCCCATTCTACAGCCGTTTGAAGGGCTTTGTGTAGGGTGGTATGGTGGTGCCTTACCGTCTGGGCGCTCAGTCCCCCGGATAGCTTATCTGAATAGTACCTTTGCAGGTGTTCAGGCTTTAACTGTGTCAAGGTTATACTCCCTAGGGCGGGCCTCAGGTGATGGCGGCAGATGTGCTCGTAACCTTCGGCCGTTCTGGGGGCGAGATTAGGCCATACGTAGTCCTTTAACCACCTCTCTAGGTATTCTGCCAGGGTAGTCTTACTAGGCTTCATAAATGTCCCAGTATCAAGCTGGTGCAACAACTCCCCCAGCCTCTTTTCAGCGTCTCTCTTAGTGCCCTTGACGCTTATCCACTGCTGCTTATATTTACCCGTAATGGGGTCTTTCCCCAGGCTGATAGCGATAGAATAGCTGTTCTTACCCCTCTTGGTTATGTGACCTCTCATGTTGTGCCTCCCTAACGGTCATTACTTTGCTCCCAAGTAACTTATCAATCTCCTTTTTCAACCTCTGTGGTTGCACAATTGCCTCTTTTGTGATATGCGATTACCTAATACGTTGAACAATCCAAGCCATTGTTTAAGCCACCCTTTCCCCCGGGTTATAGAGTGCTTAGCTATGCTTCTTTATCCGCGTCGCCGCTAATCAATGAAAACCTCAATCTTGGCTGGTTTTGTAAGTTGCGTAAGTTCATTGGTGAAAGCGGCCCAGTCGAAGCCCGACTGCCGCCGATACTGATAGTGCAGCCCGACCTGGTCGTCCAGCGTGGACATGGTCTGCAGGTTTAAGCCCCGGAGTTTTTCCTGGAGGAACAAGGTCAACTTCTTCTCCAGCGTGGGGAAAGAAGACTGGTCTACGGCAATCATCAAATGCCCCCGCCCGAACAGGCTCACCCGGTTGCGCATTAGCCACTGTATTCCCAGGGCGATGAAGACAACGGCAAAGAGCAGCCCCGTTATCAGGAAGTTGCTGGTCGCCGCCCCGATTGAAGACGAGATAAGGAGTAGTAGAAAGCCGATTTCGGCGGGGTCTTTAACCGGTGTTCTAAAGCGAACGAAGGAAAGCGCCCCCAATAGCCCCAGGGATAGAGGTATAGAGGTCTGAATCCCCAGAAAGAGCATGGTGATAGCCGGCCCTCCGATAATAAAGGTGCGGTGCACGCCGGCTCCGATGTGCCTTGAACCGTAAAACAACTGGTACATAAGGTAAGCTACTATGGCGGCCACTAAGGAAAATACGATGGCGATAAGAGCCTCCCATACCCCCACCGGAGATTCCCACAAGGTGGTAAGTGCTTCTAACAATTTGGTTTCCCCTTTCTATATATAGCTAAAATATCCGCCCCGATGGCGATAGACGCCCCACCCCACCCAGCCTCTCGCTGTGCGAATCGATACAATGGGAATATTTGGAGAATCGACTCCAGTCTAAATCCATTATCTTCAACTGGCGAAGCGTCATCGGCAGCTCGAACTTGGGCCCCTTGACCTCGATAACCCCGCCCGGCAGCCCTAACTCCCGCTCCCCGTAGCCGAACTCGCGGGCTATCATGGTGGAGCGTATGCGGCTGTCCAGAGCCACGCTCACCCCGGTCATCATCTCGGTAAAACGGTAGCGCCAGTAGGCTATTTTTATAATCGGCCGGAGGGGTTTGGTGGGAAAATGGCCGAAAGCCGCCAGGGTATCCACCAGCGTCGATTTGGGCACTATGTCGTTAGCCAGAGCCGAAAGCCGAAGGCGCTCAGTCGGTAACACCAACCGGCGCCGCTGCTTAGTGCTGGCAAAGCCCTCCCTTGACTTGAGCTCTATAAATACAGGGGTCTCTTCTCGAAGGTCATCATCCGTGCCGTACCATCGTATCCGCACCTTGTCCTTGCGGAATTCGCCCGCCAGCGAGCGGTTATGCTGCTCGAGGTCGGGGGTATCGAAGTAAAGGCTATTAATCTGCTCTTCCGGGTACTCACGGGACGGATGGCAGACCTGGCGTAAAAGCCGGTAAGCCAGCCCGATATTTTTGGGCAGGATAAAGAACTTACGTTCAACCCGCCACGCTGACTGAGGTTTATCCGTGTTTACCCGATGTAGCTGTGTATTGGCTAAAGTCATACTGTGTTTCCTCTCGTCAGGCTAATCCGCCCGGGGCGCGAAGTTGCCTCCGCCTCCCCACCCACCACCCATCATGCCCTGGCCGCCGTTACCGCTGCCGTCGCCGGAAGAGCTGGGAAGCTCGCCGTTAAGCTGCTGTCTTATTGATTCCACCCGCTCGGCGATAAAGGCTTTCAGCCCCAGCGGGGTCATGCCCATGCCTCTTACCTCCCCGCCGCTTTCAATATCTTCACTCAAAGCCGTCTCGAACTCCTCGGTTGAATAGAATTTGAGTTCGTCAGCCTCCACATAGGGGCGTATCAGCCCGGCAAGCTCATCGATGCGGGCGTTCATCGCCTCCGAGGAGAAAACGCCCGTTATAAGCTCCTCCAGGTAAGCATGATAGCTTTCGAGGTATGGCTGGTAGGACAGGAGACGGAGAAGCGGGCGACTATCTACAGAGCTGGTCGCCGGCTCGTCTATATAGAAATTAATGATGCCGTCGCGGTCGAGATTGGAGCTAAAGGTACCGAAGGCCATATTCAAGTCCCAGGGGATGACGGTAAACTTGCCATCGACCTCGTAAAGATAATAGTTATGGCCCATGCCGATGTAGTTATCCAGGTGTACGATGGCGGCTGACACCGCCAGAAAACGCAGCACTTCATCCACATCCAGCACCTTCTCGATCTCTTCGACGAAGGTTTCGTCAGGCTCGTTGTTCAGGACATCGAGCAGTTGCAGCAGCGCCGAGTGGTCGGGACTATTCTCGTTGGTCTTCAACCCCATCTGCTCCAGGTAATCGCCCTGTCCCAAGGACATACCCCCCATCATATCCATGCCCCCCCTGTCGGGCATACCGTCGGGAAACATATCTCCCGGCTCCACGCCCCCGGGCGGCTCACCTTCGGGAAGCCGATCTTCCGGCGGGATGTCCCCGAAGGGCATATCCCGCCCATTACCCCAGGGGCCCTGGGGGGAGGCAGGCTCTTCTTCGTCGTCGTCTTCTTTCAGTCCCAGAGCCTCCATTATCTCTTTCAGCTTGCCGCCCCCCAGGTTGATGTCGTCGACGCTCCCTTCGCCTGTCGTTGTGATATCAGCTTCCGTCCAGTTCAGGTAAGCCGCGGGCATCTCCGGCTTGTAGAGATTACCGCTGCTATTGTCAAAATTGTCGCTCAAAAAGGTCGTATCTATCTGTTCCACCATGGTATATAACCCGAGGTGGGTATCGTTAACCCAGAGGTCGACGAAAGAGGCACGGGGGGAGGGGATGCCCATCTCCTCGAAAGTCTCGTAACCCAAGACTTCGCGGATGAGCGTCGGGTCGCTGAAGCCATTGTTAAAGTTCAGCTTCTTAACCCCATCCAGGTTACGCGCCGAGTTAAAGAAGTTAAGGTCGACCTTAAGGCTAAAGCGGGCGGTGCCGCTGCTGACTGCCGACGTCAACGAGGAATTGCCCTTGGGCCTGACGGCAACATCGGGTACCAGCTCCCCGTCATACCAGAGGTCGGCCTGTTCGTATTCTTCCTGGATAGCGTTCTGTTGCATATATTCCCATTTGTCTCCATCCATCACCAGGCGCACGGTGACGACGCGGTCATCATAAAAGGGCGCCGAATCTTCGTCCTCCGATTGCGCCGATAGCTGCCCGCACCCGGCCACACTGAATAGCATTATGCCCAGGAGCACGACCGCAAATAACGATTTCTTTATCTTCATTTTCTAGCTTTCCTCCGTCTCATTAGCTGCCAGACGGCGGTTCATCATTAAGCTTACCGCGATCCGGAGAGCACGCAACAGCGTATATAGTCATCGCCCTGGGCTTTTGGCTATGATTTCCTTAACCGATTAAAATGACAGCCGTCACCCGCGGCGCCATTAATTTATGACTCAAGTCAGATGAAATAAGGCCGCCTATGGGCTATAATGGCCCTGTGGAGAGAGCAACGCCCCATTCGGACGCGGTACGCCTGATTCGCTTTGCCGCCATTCTCTGGATCGGCTATCTCATCGTGCTCGTCCTGGTCAGCCAATCTTTCCCGGTCCATCCCAACACCAACCTTATCTACTACGGCTCGCTGGGGGGCATCGCTCTGCTTTGCCTCGGACTGGCTTACTGGAGGTGGCTGCAAGCCCGGCTCAGGCGGGCGTTCATCCCGCTGATAGTGGCTATCGTCACCGTTATGCCGCTGGTCGTAAATCACCTGGTGGGACTCCTCTTCCCCCTCGGACCCCGCTTCACCACCCCTGAAAGTTCGATACTGGCGGTTTTCCCATTCCTCTTCATCGGCCTGCTGCTGGTTGCCTGGCAATATAAATGGCCGTACATACTCCTCGTTATTCTGGGGATTACCGGGGTAAATCTGGGCATAGTATGGTCTTATGCGCCGCCGGGCACCCCTCCCTTCTGGGGCTGGTCGGTAATAACTTTGATTCAGACCGTCATCTTCCTGGCGGTGGGCTTTTCCATCAGCTATCTTATGAGCCGCTTGAGACGCCAGCAGCAATCTCTGGAGGACGCCAATATCCGCCTTACCCACTATGCCAGCACGCTCGAGCAGCTAGCCACCACCCGGGAGCGTAACCGGCTGGCTCGTGAGCTTCACGATACCCTGGCGCATACCTTGAGCGGTCTCTCCGTTCAGCTGGAAACGGTGAAGGCTTACTGGGACGTCGACACGGAGGCGGCACGCTCCCTGCTCGATAAATCTTTAGCCGCCGCCCACTCCGGACTAAAAGAGACCCGCCGGGCGTTGCAAGCCCTGCGCGCCAGCCCCCTGGATGATTTAGGACTAGCGCTGGCGGTAACCGCTATGGCTAAAGACGCCGCCGAACGCGCCAACCTGGCCCTGGAGCTTTCGGTAACGGACGAGTTGCCGGTTCTATCCCCCGATGTGGAGCAGTGTATCTATCGGGTGGCTCAGGAGGCAATCGCCAACGTGGTGAGCCACGCCGGCGCTAAAAAGCTGATGGCAAAGCTGGAATTCGCTGGGGGCAAGGTGGTACTTATCGTGAAAGACGACGGCGCCGGCTTTGATATGGAAAAGGTCGATAAAGCCACCCACTTCGGGTTAACCGGCATGCGGGAACACGCCCAGCTAATTGGAGGAAAGCTTAATATCACCAGCCAGCCCGGAGCTGGAACGACAATCCGGTTGGCGGTATAATAGAGAGACCATGAAAATCATTATCTGCGACGATCAGGCAATCGTCCGCGACGGTCTGGAGATGCTGCTCAAGCTGGAACCGGACATCGATGTCGTCGGCACGGCTGAAGACGGCGCCGAGGCTATCGAGATGACGGCTAAGGAAAGCCCCGACCTGGTCTTAATGGACCTCAAGATGCCGGTCATGAACGGCGTTGAAGCCATCCGCCGGATAAGGGCCAACTACCCGGAGGTTAAGGTCCTGGTGCTCACCACCTACGACGATGACGAATGGGTGTTCGATGCCATACAGGCCGGAGCCTCGGGTTACCTGTTAAAGGATACGCCCCGCGACGAAGTGGTTAAGGTAATCAGGGGCACGGTAAGCGGCAAGGTGTACCTCGACCCCTCTGTGGCCGGGAAAGTACTGGAGCAGGTTTCCAATCACCAAACCCAACCCCCCACCTTAATTACCAGTAAACTGACCGAGCGGGAAATAGAGATATTGCGCCTGCTGGCTAAGGGCTTGAATAACAAGGATATCTCAGAGCGGTTGTTCTTGTCCGAAGGCACGGTGCGCAATCATGTCAGCGCTATACTGTCCAAGCTGGGAGTGTCCGACCGCACCCAGGCAGCCGTCATTGCCCTTCAACACGGCCTGAAGTAACCCCATATCAGCTAAATACGACATCCCCACACGGCTAAGAGTAACCGATAGAAAAGTCTCAAGAACAAGAGTCAAATTACCCATCACCAGCCTAACTTATGCCTAACTTATGGTTGTAAGTCACAATTCGTCATTTTGTTTAACGGGTATCAACAATGGAAGCTCGTCGAGCTCATAAGCCTTTGGTCGTTGGTTCGAATCCAACCCCCGCTACCAAAGAAATTTAGAGGCACCGTTAAGAGCAGTGCTTTTTTTGTTTTACCCCTGAGAAGTCTTATGATAATATGGCTGTGAACAATGAGGTTAATGGCCCCAAGAAACTGAACGAAGGGAAACATAACGTTATGCCACGCAAAAGGTCGTCCATATTTTATCCGGCCCTAATGGTCATAGACATGCAGAACGGCTTTTGTAATCCCGGGGGTTCATACGAAGAGTATGGATGTTCCATCGGGGCTGATATTAAGACGTACAGGAAGATAATACCCAATGTTGCGCGGTTGATAGCCGCCTGCCGTGAACTAAAAATACCCATTTTCTACACCCAGCAGGTTAGAGAGTCATCGGGCATAGACCTTTACACGCGGCTGCACCGGATTATACCAAGCAGAAGGGCTGAATTCTTAAGGATACCGGCATGCGTGCGGGGAACATGGGATGCAGAGATACTCGATGAACTGCGGCCAATGAAGGGCGACCACATAGTTATGAAGAGACGAGATTCCGCCTTCCAGGACACCGAACTCGACCTGTGGCTGAGAAGTGCCTATGTTGATACGCTCATATTTACCGGCGTAGACACCGGAATCTGTGTGGACAATACCTTAATGGACGGATTCAATATGGGTTACGACGTAATATTGGTGGAAGATGCCACCGCATCTTCCTGGGCAAAGATAGGTAAGGCTACTATAATGAAGGTGAAGGGTTCGTATGGCTGGGTTTTGACAACAGCTCAACTTGTGGAGATGCTACACGCTTCTAAACGTGGAAAGG
>CAYQPY010000055.1:0-7394 GCA_964419705.1 uncultured Dehalococcoidales bacterium | reverse complement strand
ATACTCAGGGGCGGGGGTGTAATTACCAAACAGGCGACCAAGGTCTATCACTGGCCAGGGCCCTCAGAATATCCGCTGGAAGGGTTATCACCCCGCTACACGCTGAGTAAGAAACCATCGGAAATGAACATGATGGTGCGCTATTTCTCCTTCCCGTCAATCGAGAAATTGATTGAAGCCGAACTCAAGATCGGTGAAAGCGAGATAGCCTTCGAGCTCATGGGCTTTTGTCCCTCAATGGTATCTTCCAACATAACGACCAGTAATGAAGAGGATTTTGCCACCTTGGATAAATTCACCAAAGAGGTACAGGGGCCCGGCTTCATGGTCATAATCGCCGGCAACTACGACGAGGACTTTGCCTACAAGAAGAAGGTGCTGGCGCAAATCATAAAGGAAACCGACGGCAAGTCCCTGAAAATGGTCGAAGACCCCGCTGTCGAAGCCACCCTGTTGTTCCAGTGCACACGGATTAGCGCCTCTATCAGGGAGACCTTCCGCGCCGGCGGTATGTTCTCCTCAATGATGGTGCAGGGCCAGAGATACGATAACCACGTTAAGTGGCTGGAAGAAGGGGCCGTACTAAAGAGGGAGCTAATAAAGAAGGGGCTGGTCATCGCCGACGACGGGCAGCAATTCGGCTGGGGAGAAGAACAGGGGCATTTGGGGCACACGGAGATATTCTGCCGCTTTAATCCCTACGACGAAAAATCGTCGAAAGCCGTAGAGGAATGGCTGAAGAAGCTAGGGCAGAGGGCTTTAGACGGCTGCTTCGCGGTTCCATCGATGGGAGTCATACCGACCGATGTAATCGGCAAACACGTATCCAACTACCATATATGGTTCGGTAAGCTTAAGAAAGCCTTCGACCCCAACGAGGTAGGCGAGAATACAGGCTATAGCTATGTGGGCGCGGACACCTCCGGGGTTCATACCTCCATATATCAAAAGAAGACCGAAAAAGCGAAAAAACAGTAACCCGGAGAAAGCAAGGTTCCTCCGGGCCACATGTCAGGCTATTTATGATATAGTCTCCGGACAGCTGCGCGACTACTTGTAGACGCCGTACTCCTTGGTGAAGTCAATCATCATCTTCATGTTTTCCGGCTTGATATCGTCGGCGGCAACCCCGTTAGCTACCATATAGCCACCACCCCCGGCGCAGTCGTCGATGAGCTTCTTGACGTAGTCCTTTATCTGCTGGGGCGTGCCTACGGCCAACAGGTCGGTGGGCACATTACCGCCGATGCAGGCAACGTCGCCCAATGCCTTCTTGGCTTTAGCCATGTCGGTGGTGTCGAAGGTCCAGAAGGTAGTGCCCTTGGGTACGTCCTTGATAACCTCCAGGCGCGTATTGTAGCCCCCCTCAACGAAAGAAAGCGGGATACATCCCTCTTCAATCAAGCCCATGAGGAGCTTCCTGAAGTGAGGCCAGTAGAACTTCTTAAACTGCTCGTCGGAGAGGAAGCCGTCGGCGCCTTTGTGCATCGGTATCATCACCAGCGGGTTGCCCGCCATCTGCGCCGCCGACACCCCCATTTCAATCATTACGGGCGTCAGTGCCTCCATAGCTTCGATGACCTTGTCAGGTTGGCGGTAGATATCCACCATTATCCCCCTGGTGCCGCGCAGGGTGTCGCCGATGACGTCGAAGGGCACCTTGGTGAACCCGCCGGCGCCGCTGGGATAGCCCATTGCCGCCATCTCGAAACCGAAGGCACCCACTACCCCCGCCCATTTCAGGGATTCCGTACCCGCTTCGAGCAGGGCTTTGTAGGCTTCCTGAACGGGGGGCAGCCCGTAGGGTATGAGATCAAGCCCGACGAAGACGATTTCCTGGACGGTGGCCAGGTTGGGCAGCATCTTGAAGCTTTCCAGCTTACCGAATATGCGCGGGAAGTAGGTGGAGTTAAAGAAATAGTACGGGTCTCTAATCAGGGCATCGTATTCATCAGCCATCATGTATTCCTTTTCGAGGCACTGGTAGGTACTGTTGGGGGAAACCCCATGGCCCGGCCAGGCGTAGAGCTTATAGTCAAGGATATCAAAGATACGGCCCGGGGTGGCGATACCGATGCCGGGGTTGACATCGGGCTCGAAATCGAGAATATATTTCTTGTGTGCTTGGGCCAGCTTATCGTAGTCATACATCATGTCATGAGGAGTCATGCCTGCATAGTAGGCCGGGAAAAAACTGAGCATGGGCAGCACCGGCACCCTGTCAGGCGTTTTCTTTAACTGGATAGCGTCCTTGTACCTGGTTGCCCTTTCCTTGTAGGCTTTCTCGGCGGCGGGGCTCTGGAATTTAAGGTCGTTCCCCTCGGGGTCTTTGGGTGAAAGCCACCGCGCGAACAGCGCTTCCTGCTTTTCGGCCGGGGTCAACTCCTGCCACTGTTTTTCCATTTAATATTACCTCCCGCAATAATATATGAATCGAAACCTACAGGGGAGTATACTACCTGTCATTGAATAGCGTCAACACTCTCCAAGCCTAGCCCTTGGCCTGCCCCAGCAGCCAGCTAACCCACTGGTCGACCCCTTCACCAGTGGTGCAGGAGAGGGGGAAGACCTTCACCTTCTGGTTTATCCCCTTGATAGTCTTGGAGAAAGCGTCAACGTCGAACTTCAGGTAGGGCAGCAGGTCAATCTTATTGATGAGCACGGCGTCGGCTTCGTGGAACATCAGGGGGTATTTAAAGGGCTTGTCGTCGCCCTCGGGGGTGCTGGAGATTAGAATCCTGATGTCCTCGCCCAGCTGGAACTCGGCGGGGCAGACCAGGTTGCCCACGTTCTCGATAAGCAGCAGCTCGATATCCCCCAGCGACAGATTGCCCAGAGCAATAGAGGTCATGCTGGCGTCGAGGTGGCACTCACCGCCCGTGTTTATCTGGACGACGGGAACGCCCTCCTTGCCGATGGCTTCAGCGTCCAGGCTGGAACTGATGTCGCCCTCGACCACGCCCACCTTGAGCTTGCCTTTCAGCCTCTTGATAGTCTCCAGGATAAGGCTGGTCTTGCCCGCCCCCGGCGAAGCCATCACGTTGACCACAAAGACCTTATTTTCGTCAAACAGCTGGCGGTTCTTTTGCGCTATTTGGTCGTTAGCGCCCATGATATCTTTGACTACCTTTATTTCCATCTATTCCACCTCGATACTTTCCACGAAGAGTTCTTTGCCGCCGATAATCTCTATATTATTACCATTACAGTGGGGGCAAGTCCAGTCGAACTCCCCCAGTTCAAAGTCTTTAGCGCAGTCTCGGCAGCGGGCTGTGGTCGGTATTACCTTGAAGGAAAGCGTTGCCCCCTCCGCCGCCGTCCCCTTGCTCAAGAAATCGAAATAAAACCGTACCGCCCTGTCCGCCACCCCCGTCATCTCCCCCAAGACAAGGTTGATTTTACCCACTTCTTTAGCGCCGGCGTTCTGCGCCTGCTCAAGGACGAGGTCGAGCATACTCTGGGTTATGCTAAGTTCGTGCATATCAACAAATCCGGGGCAAAAGGTCGCCGACCATCATATCGACGATACGGTGCGACCCCAGGACGGTCTTCATCACCATCCGCCCCGGGTTTTCCGCCCCCACCTCCCCGATGATGACGGCATCTTTGCCGTATTTATTCTTACGCATAGCTTTGAGTACTTTTTCGGCGTCCTGGGGCGGGACGATGGCAATCATCTTACCCTCGTTGGCGACATAGAGCGGGTCGAAGCCGAGCATCTCGCAGGCGGCTAAGACCTCCTCGCGCACCGGTATTTTTTTCTCTTCGATTCTGATGCTCACCTTCGACTGCTGAGCCAGTTCGTTGAGGCTGGTGGCCAGCCCACCGCGGGTCGGGTCGCGCAGGGCGTGTATATCGGGGCTGGCTTTGAGCATATCGGCGACTAAACCGCCCAAGGGGGCACAATCGCTTTTAAGTTTGGTGGCAAAGCCCAGGCCCTCGCGCTTACTGAACACGGCGATACCATGGTCGCCGATAGCCCCATTCAAAATCACCTTATCACCGGGCTTGGCGTTGCTTCCGGAGATACTAACGCCCTCCAGTATTACGCCCACGCCGGCGGTATTAATGAACAGCTTATCGGCGCTGCCCCGGGTCACCACCTTGGTGTCGCCGGTGACGATTTCCACCCCCGCCTCCCCCACCGCTTTTTGCACCGAGCTTACGATTTTCTCAAGCTCGCTTAAGGAAAGCCCTTCTTCGATTATTAAGGAGAGGCTTAGATACAATGGCTTGGCGCCGCTGGTGGCTAAATCGTTGACCGTGCCGCAGACAGCCAACTTGCCGATATCCCCGCCGGGAAAGAAGATGGGGCTGACCACGTAGCTGTCGGTGGTGAAAGCCAGCTTTCCGCTTATATCGAAGACGGCGGAGTCGTCCAGCTTGTCCAGAAGCGGGTTGGCCAGCGCCCTGACAAAGCTCTTTTCGACCAGGTCGTGGGCCAGCTTGCCACCGCTGCCGTGAGCCAGAAGAATCTTATCCGCCACGGCCCTCTCCATAGAGGTAATAGGCCGAGCAGCTGCCCTCGGCGGAGACCATGCAGGGCCCCACCGGGTTTTCGGGCGTGCAGACCTTGCCGAAGAGCTTGCATTCGGCGGGCGTCTTAACGCCGCGCAGGATGTCGCCGCAGATACAGCCCTTATGCTCAATAGCGGGCGCCGTCTTAATGTCGAAGTTAGCCTCGGCATCGAAGCGCTTATATTCTTGCTTTATTTTCAGCCCGCTGCCGTCAATCTCACCCATCCCCCGCCAGCGGGCGGGAGAGGGCTCAAACACGCGTTCCATCAGCTTCAGGGCTATCTGGTTGCCCTCGGGGCGCACCCCCCGCCTGTAGGCTATCTCAACGCCTGATTCGCCCTTCTCCACCTGCTCCACCAGCATCTCCACGCACTGTAGAACGTCGAGGGGCTCGAAGCCGGAGATAATGCAGGGGATGCCGTATTCTTTAGCAATGAACTCCCAGGGGTGCGAGCCGATAACGGTGCTGACGTGCCCGGGACAGACCAGCCCACCGAGCTCGACCTCGCCCGAATCGAGCAGCGCCCTGATTACCGGCGGGCACACTTTATGTAAAGAAAGCACGTAGTAGTTCTTTAGCCCCTTTTCCTCCGCCTGCAGTATGGAGGCGGCGATGGTGGGGGCGGTAGTCTCGAAGCCGATGCCCAGAAATACCACCGATTTGTCGGGGTTAGCCTGGGCGATATCGAGGGCGTCCATGGTGGAATAGACCGTTTGCACCTCGGCGCCCTCGGCCTTGGCTTTCTCCAGGCTGGAATAGCTACCCGGCACCTTGAGCATGTCGCCGAAGGTGGCAATGATTACCCCGGGGGTTTTGGAGAGGGCAATCGCCTTATCCAGGTCAGCGTTGGCGGTAACGCATATGGGGCAGCCCGGCCCCGAAACCATCTCGATGGTCGGCGGCAAAAGCTGGCGGATGCCGTACCTGAATATAGTTACGGTATGCCCCCCGCAGAACTCCATGAAGCGCACCTTCTTTTTGGAGCGCTGCTGAATACGGGAGACAAGCCCCTCCCCCAGCTCCGAGCTGCGGAACTCGGTGATATACTTCAATCCTCCACCCCCTCGGCTATTTCGCGCAGAATCTCCAGCGTCTCTTTAGCCCGCTCCTGGTCGAGGACGTTTATGGCGTAGCCGGTATGCACCAGCACGTAGTCCCCCACTTTCGCCTCGGGGGTAAGCCAGAGGCTGATGCGGCGGCTTATGCCGCCGATTTCGACATCGGCCTCTTTATCCTCTATGGATGTAATCAGCGCTGGTATCGCCAGGCACATATTCTATCCTTTAGACCTTTTTAATCTCTTTACCAATGCTGAAGGCGTCTGCGAAGGCATCGCCGATGGCATAATACTTACCGGGGACATAGGCGAACGGCTTGACCTTGGTTATATCGGGCTTGCCCTCGGTCAGGCAGTCCTCGGAGACATGTGTCTCCACCACCTCACCGATGACCAGGGCGTGGCTCCCCATATTGAGGATGTGCCGAACCTCGCACTCCAGATTGATGGGGCACTGTTCGATAAGCGGGGCGTTAGGCGTCTTGCCGTAGAAGACCTTGAACTGGCAGTCTTTTACCTTATCGGTTTTAGCGCCGGAGATAATGCCGCAGTAATCGGTCTCCCTGACCATCTCGCGGGAAGGGATGTTGACCGAGAAGGTCAGGTTACGGCGGATGCCCTTGAGGGAGTAGCGGGGGTGCTGCAGGGCGACGGCAACGGCCGGCGGGGTGCCGGCGGCGACGCCCGTCCAGGCGACGGTGGTGAAGTCGGGTTTACCGTCGACATCAGCACCGACCAGGGTGGTGGGGTGGGGCCAGAGCATCGGCTGGGGCCCCATCTTCATTTTTCCCATAATCTTTTCTCTCCTTCGTAAAAATTGGCAATCACCGCCTGACCCAATGATATGCCGCCGTCGTTAGGCGGCACCAGGCGGTGGGTAAGCACGTCAAAGCCTTCCCTTTGTAAGGCAGCCATCGTCAACCGCAATAACAACCTGTTCTGAAAGACACCGCCGCTCAAAGCCACTTGCTTTATACTACTCTCTTTGGATACTGATTTGCACATCGCGGCGGTTATCTCGGCTATAGTATTATGAAACTTCAGCGAGATTAGCGAAGGTGATACCTTATTCTTAACATCCCTCACCAGAGCCGACCACAGCTCCCTTAACCTCACCACACCTGTTCCCTCCTCCCCATTAATAACAAAGGGGTAGGCTTTTACCTTCACATCGTCGGCGGCTAACATCTCCAGTTCGATAGCCGCCTGCGCCTCGTAGTCTATCTCCCCCCTCACCCCCACCAGCGCCGAGACGGCGTCGAAGAGCCGCCCCGCGCTCGAGGTCAAGGGCGAGTTTATCTTTCTCTTCAGCTGCTGCTTTATTATCAAAAGTTCATCGGGATTGATTCCGCCCAGCGGCAGCCCGTCCAGGCTAAAATCTTCACCTAATAGCGTATACAGATAGCTCAAGGCTATCCGGTAGGGCTTCTTGATAGCCACCGCCCCACCCGCCAGGGGCACGTATTCCAGGTGCCCCACCCGCTTGAAACCCTTCCAGTCGGCGAGCAGGAACTCCCCACCCCAGATAGTGCCGTCGCTGCCGTAGCCCGTGCCGTCGAAAGCCACCCCTATAACCGGCTCTTTAACGTTGTTTTCCACCATACAGCTCACGATATGGGCGTGGTGGTGCTGCACCGGAACCATTCGCAGACCTGCACTCGTACCTGTTTCAAGAGCGTACTTGGTGGCCAGGTATTCGGGGTGCATGTCGTAGGCGACAATCTCCGGCTCGATGCGGAACAGCTTTTTATAAAGCCCGATGGTATTCTCAAAGTGCTCTAACGTTTCCTCGTTCTCCATGTCGCCGATGTGCTGGCT
>CAYQPY010000054.1:0-7421 GCA_964419705.1 uncultured Dehalococcoidales bacterium | reverse complement strand
CCCCCTCGATTTCCTCGGCGCTGGCGGGCATTTCATCTTTAGTACGGCGGTAGACGATGGTCACCTCTTTAGCTCCCAGGCGTAGCGCAGTCCGCGCCGAATCTATAGCCGCGTTACCGCCGCCGATAACAGCCACGCTCTCCCCCACCGCCACCTTTTTGCCCAGGCTCACCTCGCGTAAAAAGGTCACGCAGTCCATCACCCCCTGGCTGTCCTCGCCCTTGACCCCTATCTTTAAGCCCTGATGAGCGCCCATAGCCAGGAAAACGGCGTCGTAGCCCTGCCCAAACAATTCGTCTGTAGACTCGACCTTTGTATTTGTCTTTATGTCAACTCCAACCGCCTCTATCTCCCTGATGTCGTTCTGTAAAACATCCTTGGGCAGGCGGTAGTCGGGAATAGCTACCCGCATCATACCCCCCGCCTCGGGCAGGGCTTCGAATACGCTCACCTTGTGCCCCAGCTTAGCCAGGTAGAAAGCGGCGGTAAGCCCGGCTGGACCCGAGCCGACAATAGCAACTCGTTTGTTCGTAGATGGGGCAATCTTTGAGTTTTGCTTCCACATACCGTTATCGTTGTCAACGGCAAAGCGCTTGAGCACCCGTATGCCGATAGCCTCGTCGAGCAGACCCCGACGGCACTTAGCCTCGCAGGGATGGATGCAAACGTAGCCGCAGACCGAGGGGAAGGGAATCTTTTCCCTAATGACGGCTACCGCCTCGCCCGGCTTGCCCTTGGCGATAAAACGTATATAGCGGGGCGCGTCCACGCCCGCGGGACAGGTATGGCTACAGGGGGCGCTGACTATTCCCTCACACACCGCCGCCCGGCAGTGGTGGTACTTGATATGCTCCTCGTATTCGTCACGGAAATAGCGGATAGTAGTCAGCACGGGGTTGGGCGCCGTCTGCCCCAGCCCGCAGAGCGAGCCGGCCTTAACCTGCTCGCTTAAACTCAGCAGCAGGTCGATGTCCTCCATCTTGCCCCGGCCGTGGGTAATATCGTTGAGGATATCAAGCATCTGCTTCGTCCCCAGGCGGCAGGGTATACACTTGCCGCACGACTCGTCCTGGGTAAAGGAGAGGAAATAGCGGGCGACGTCGACCATGCAGGTGTCTTCGTCCATGACCACCATGCCCCCCGACCCCATAATTGAGCCGGCCTCAGCCAGCGTTTCGTAGTCGACGGGTTGGTTTATCATGCTGGCGGGCAGGCAGCCCCCCGAAGGACCGCCCGTTTGCACCGCCTTGAATTTCTTACCGTTGGGGATGCCGCCGCCGATTTCGTAGATAATCTTTTGCAGCGGGAAGCCCATGGGCACCTCGACCAGCCCGCTGTTGGCAATCTTGCCGGTAAGGGCGAAAACGACGGTGCCCTTGCTCTTCTCGGTGCCTATCTTAGAGTACCAGTCAGCGCCTCTGGCGATAATAACCGGTATCGTCGCCAGCGACTTAACGTTATTTATATTGCTCGGCTTGCCCCACAGGCCCGACTGGGCGGGGAAGGGCGGGCGCGGGCGGGGCATCCCTCGCTTGCCCTCGATAGAAGCCATCAGCGCCGTCTCTTCGCCGCAGACAAAAGCCCCGGCGCCTTCCTTAACGTGGAGGTGGAAACTGAAATCGGAGCCGAGGATTTTATCGCCCAGAAATCCCTTCTCTTCGGCCTGCTTGATGGCCAGTCGCACCCGCTGCACCGCCAGCGGGTATTCGGCCCTGATGTAGATATAGCCCTCGGAGGCACCGATGGCGTAGGCGGCGATAATCATCCCCTCGATAACGGTATGGGGGTCGCCCTCCATGGTGCTCCTGTCCATAAAGGCCCCGGGGTCGCCCTCGTCGGCGTTGCATATCATGTACTTTTGGTCGCCCGGCGCCTTGTAGCAGAACTCCCACTTCTGGCCGGTGGGAAAGCCGGCCCCTCCCCTCCCCCGCAGGCCGGAGCGCTTGACCTCGTCGATAACCTGCTCCTGGCTCATCTCCGCCAATACCTTGCGCAGCGAGTCGTAGCCGCCGGTCTTAACGTAGTCTCCGATTCTCTCCGGATTAATGCGCCCGCAGTTACGCAGTATGATGCGCGTTTGCTGGCTGTAGAAGACTATATCCTTATGATAGGGTATGGCTTCGTCGCTGATGGGGTCGTGGTAGAACAGCCGCGCCACCGGCTTGCCGTCGCGAAGGTGGGACTGAACAATCTCAGGCACATCGTCAACGGTAACCTTGGTGTAGAAGATGCCCTCAGGCTCGACGACGGCGATGGGCCCCTGCTGGCAAAAGCCGTGGCAGCCGGTAAAGTCCACCACCACCCCCTTCACACCCAGCCTGGCTACCTCTTTCTCCAGCGCTTCCCTGATTTCGAATGCCTTGCCGGAAACACACCCCGTCCCGTGACAGACCAGGATGGTACGCTTATTGTCCACCTGACTAGCTGGCTTTGGCTTCGACACCAAGGACCTCCGCAACTTTCTTGGTCGTCATCTGGCCGTATGTCTCTTTATCCACTCTCATCGTCGGCGCCAGGGCGCAGGCGCCGATGCAGGCTACCGTTTCCAGGCTGTATTCCATGTCCTCAGTACTCTCTCCGGGCTTAATGCCCAGCCGTCTCTCAACCTCGCGGAGAATGCGCGCCCCGCCCCGCACGTGGCAGGCCGTCCCCCGGCAGACGACTACCTTCCTGCGGCCGGTGGGGATAAGCTTAAACTGGGCATAAAAGGTGCTCACCCCGAAAACGGTGCTCTCGGGCAGCTTCAAGAATCTGGCGAAAATCTGCATCGCCTCGGCGGGCAGATAGCCGAACTTCGCCTGGGCTTCCTGGAGTATGGGGATAAGGTTGCCGCTATCACGGCTGTAGCTGGCGGTTATCTTCTCCGACTCTCTAGCGAAATCGAGTTCCACCGGGGCTTAACTCCCTTCCTTCAACAGTCTGACCAGCTTCCAGGCGATTCTCTCGCTGAGCACGTTTATGTCCTCGATAGGCAGGTAATCGGAGACGGTAGCATCGAACATTATGCTGCCGTCAGGGGGAAACTCCTCATCGCCCCGCCAGAGGACAAAGGTTATGGGCACCCGCTTGAAGGCGTTTATGGTCACGGCCACATCGCCAACAGCGGCTTTGGCGCCGCCCAGCTCTTTAGCGATATCTAGCAGTTTTTCCGGCTGACTGCCGAAATGGTCGACGAGCGGCTTTATCGCCCTCTTGTGGAAGGTGCGAAAATAGCCGACACCTTCGGGCAATTCCTTGTAGGCGATGGACTTATTGGCCAGCGGCGTACCTTTAGCCTGAATTATATAGTGCAGCAGCAGAATCTTGTCCCTCAAGGGAACTTCTTCATCGCTATCCGCCAGTGAAATCTCTATATCGGGCAGGCTGATTCGATAGCTGCGGTTCAGGTAGTCGAGGCTGATTAGGGGATGGGAATCTATGATCTTATATTCGGCGTCGCTGTTGAGGCAAAGTTGCTCGATGTCGCCCATTTCCGCCAGCTTCTGGCTGGCAATCTTACAGGCAAAATTGTAGCCGTATTCGTAATTATTTCCGTCAGGCACTGAGAGCAAACTACTATTCATCCTGCAATAAGACTAATCGCTATGATTATATTCCCGCCGCCTCCAGCAACAGAGGCACCTTCTTCTCCCAACCGATAGCCATGATATGCACCCCCTGGCACATATCCTTCAGCCCCTTGATTAGATTGGCGGCTATCTCTATGCCCATCTTGGTCTTGTCCTCAGCGGCGGTCATCTTTTCAATCAGCTCGTCGGGCACGAAAACGCCCGAAACGTTCTTGTTCATAAACTTGGCCATACCCGCCGATTTCAAGGGTATTATTCCCGCCAAAATGGGAACGCCGAATTTGCCCGCCCGCTTCATAAACTTGGCGAAGGCGCTGGGGTCGTATACCGCCTGCGTCTGGAAAAAGCGGGCGCCGACCTCGATTTTCTTCTCCATTTTTATCAGCTGCAGCTCGCGGGCGGCTTCGGTATCGGCACCGGGATTGACCACCGCCCCGGGAAAGAAAGTAGGTTTACCTTTTAGCTCGTTGCCCTGCATGTCGTAGCCTTCGCTCAACTTCTTCATCACCCAGAGCAGGTGCACCGAGTCCAGGTCATAGACCGGCTTGGCTTCGGGGTGGTCGCCAAGCACGGGCAAATCGCCGGTGATTGAAAGGACATTCTCGATGCCCAGCACCGCGGCGCTCAGGAGGTCGGACTGCAAAGCCAGTCGGTTGCGGTCGCGGCAGGTAACCTGGAAAACGGGCTCAAGCCCCTTCGTCTTTAGCAGGTGGCAGACCGCCAGCGAGCCCAATCGCATCACCGAGCTCTGCTGGTCGGTAACGTTAGCCGCATCCACCTTGCCCTTCAAAACCTCGGCCGCCTCCATCAGCTCGGTGGTATCGGTGCCTTTCAGGGGCCCGACCTCGGCAGTAATAACGAATTTCCCCTTCTCGAACAATGGCTGCAGGCTCATCTAGCTCTTCCCTTCTAATCGCTGAAAACGAACATCCCCTATTATACACGAATACGTCTTTGCGGTGTAGAGTAGCCGTACTATATCTCAAGCCAGGAATGGGAATAAAGGGCTTCGCCGGTAATAACCCTGACCGTCTTGGCGTACTTGGCTTCTTCCTCGCTTAGAGAGGAGAGGTCGACCTTCTCGCCGTCCATAACCTTGTGCACCGCCTCGACGATTTTCGGTTTCTGGCCACGGGCGATAGCTATCAGCTCGCTATCGAAGGCATCGACGATGGCCGAATAAAGCCCGTGCCTCATCAGCATTATCAAACAGGTTCGGTTCAGGTAGGGTCTGAGGTTGGTGGGCGTGCCGTTTGAGATATTGGAAAGCCCGACGGTGGACTTACAATCGGGGGCGATGTCCTTGAGCATAGCCATAAACTCAAAGCAGGCCTGCAGCTGGTTTATCTCCACCGACACCGGTGTCAAAATCGGGTCAATCCAGATATCCTCGTTGGCGATGCCCGCCTCGTTGGCTTTATAGATTAGGTCAACGGCGAGCATAGCCCGCTCGTTGGCGTCGCGGGGCATACCCTCCACCCCCCAGAGCAGCCCTATCATACAAGCGTTATACTTGCTGACCAGGGGTAACTCCTTTTCCAGCCTGTCGGGCTGAAGGGAGATGGAGTTAATCAGTGCCCTGTTTTTAGCCACCTTCAGCCCCGCCTCCATAGCCACCGGGTTGGTGGTGTCCAGCGACAGCGGCTTATCGGTAACCGCCTGCACCGTCTCGACCACCCACTGCAGCATCTCGTCCCCCGCCTTGCGGGCGGGCCCGATGTTGAGGTCGATATAATCGACGCTGGTTTCGGTCTCGGCTTTAGCCATCTCCTGGACGGGCCCCGGGTTTCTCTCTTTTAGCGCCGGGCCGATGGTCTGCGACATTATATTAAGATTTTCGCCAATGAGGATCATTCTTTAACCTCCTGATTAACCCCTCATGGTTGCCATGCCCTTATGGTTGCCAAGATTTAAGGTAAGCCGGGATGTTAGACCCCTCGCGGGGACCCACCTGTACCTCCCAGCCGGGCAGCTCCTCTTCCAGCCCGCCGCTCTCAGGGGCGGCATAGCCGGGAATTACCAGCTTGTGGTGCTTGACCATATCGGCGATACCGCACTTCTTAACGAAGGGGGCGATAGCGTCGGCGACGAATTTACCCGCCGCCCAGGCGGTCATCACCGAAAGCCCCTCGGTCTCCTTGACCAGCAGGTAGCTGGGAATCTTGCTTGCCTCCACTTCGCCGGAGACGATGAAATAGGTCAGGGAGAAGTTGGAGGTGATAAGCACCGGTGAGTTCTCGTTGGGACTGCCGATTTCGTAGATGCCCTCTGTAGTCGCCAGTGGTCGCTGCGGGTCGGTATAGATGTTCAGCCTCTCCACCAGCAAGGGGAAGAGGCTCTCCCCCTGGAAATCGGAGAGGACGATGATACCGCCGTATTTAGCCACGAACATGGAGGCGATTACCGCCTCCTTCATCGGGTCGTCGGTCATCTCGGCGGGGAAAACGATGGTGGGAAAGCCCAGCGGGCGGAACTTCTTGGCCAGAGCCGCGCTCCGGATGATTATCTGGTCCTGGAAAGCCTGGCGCAAAGCCCGCGCTCCCGAATCGATAACCAGCTCCTTGATGCCGGCTTCGGTCAGCTTGGCCGTCAACTCGGCGAGTTTCTCCACGCTATCGGCTTTCACCGCCAGCGGGCAGGAGTTCTCCTTGGCTAAAGCCGCCATCTTGTCAAGGTTGGCTTCGGTAGCGGCGTAGAGCAAGGGCTTACCGTCGGCGCAGGCGGCAAGCCCGGCCGCCATAACCTCGGCATCTTCGCTCATCAGGATTATGCCGCCAGTGGTCTTTTCTTTCACCTTAGCCACCACCGCCTTAAAGCGGGCGGCGTCAGCCCCCGCCTTTACCGCCACCAGGTCGGGACGGAGGGTAAGCCCTATCCGTTCGTACTGAAGCTCGTTAAAGCGCTTCAGCCTGGCGTCGATTTCGGCGTCGTCCTTATCGGCGCTGACGAGAATCGCCAGCCCCGGTGGGTTCTCGAACCTCTTTTCATGGCGGAACATCACCGTTTCGCCGCCGACCTTGAGCACCCTGTCGCCCACGCCGATAGTAACCGGCATGATGGGCGGGGCGGAGGCTTCCGAGAGTTTGGCTTTAGATTCCTCGGACACGTGAGGGCAGGCACTCAGTTCCGCCTTGCCCGTGGCTAGTTTCATGGCGAAGGCAAGGCAGGTCGGCTCCCCACAGTCCTTACAGTTGGTCTTGGGCAAAAGCTTGAATATCTCTATCCCGGTAAGCGCCATCTCTTACACTCTCCTTTTCCAGCCTGTTGTCGTCTCTAACCCAGTATCGGGTCCATATTCAGGGCGGGGTGACCTTTTTCCTGCAGGAAGGGTAGAATCTCTTCCTCGGTCACGCCCACTGTCTCATCGGCAATCATGTCGGGCAGGTCGGGAATGCCGAGTTCCTCGGCTCTGGCTTTGAGCCTATCGCCGATTTCCTCTTTGAGCGACTTGGGCATCCAGACCATTCTTTTTATACCACCATCAGCCATGATGAATTTTCTCTGGCAGATATTGTACTTACCATGACCAACAAATCCCGGGGTGCTGATGCCTCCGCCGACAGTCCCGGCCAGAGTGGTGAACTTCATGCCGCAGGGGGTTGCACCGGTGTACTCGCGGTTGACCGTCATCACCCCGTTGCACAGGGGCAGGACGGCGGCAATGCACTCGCAGCAGCCACAGGTAGTCCAGGGGTCATAGACTATGCTATACATACTATAGTGGTCTAGGTTTCCACGGGAAGCCTTATAGATAAACTCGTTTACCCCTTTCCACTGCCCCAGCTTGGCATCGACGGTCTCCCCCTTTTCTACCGGCTGATTTGGTCCGGTGGGGTTAATCTCATAAGCCGC
>CAYQPY010000053.1:0-7447 GCA_964419705.1 uncultured Dehalococcoidales bacterium | reverse complement strand
ATTCGCTGGCCAACCTCCCCGATAAAGACCTGGAACACCTGGCCGGCGATATCCAGCGGATGTACGACCACCTGGCCAGCGAGTGGCTGGACTATGTCGAGCACCTTAAGGCCAACTATCCCTTCCTCTTCTCGCTGATATTGAGGACGCACCCCTTCCAGAAGAACCCGTCGCCGGTGTTTAGCTAGCCTTTTCGCTTAAAAGGATGGTTAGCGCCGCCTGTTTTATAGTATACTTCGGGCAGACTTTCGCTAGGGGGTAAAGATATGCGGCTCAAGGATAAAGTGGCTATCGTCACCGGCAGCGCCCGCGGCATGGGGCGGGTTTTCGCCCTGCGTTTCGCTAAAGAAGGGGCTAAACTAACCGTCTGCGACATCCTCGACTGTAAGCCCGTCGCCGCAGAGATTAAAGCCGCCGGCGGCGAAGCGCTGGCGCTCAAAACCGATGTTACCAGCGAAAAAGACACCGCTGGAATGGCTCAAAAAACGTTTGATCGTTTTGGCAGGATAGACATCCTGGTCAACAACGCCGCCGTTATCGGCACTATCGAGACCAAGGACTTCGTTAAACCGGTGGAGGAGATAGTGTCGGCGGACTGGGACAAGATTCTGGCGGTCAACATTAAGGGCGTCTTCCTGTCCAGCAAGGCCGTTATCCCCTATATGAAAAAGCAGGGCGGGGGAAAAATCGTCAACATGGCGTCCACCGTCGCCTTCTCCGGTTTGCCCCACTTCATTCACTACGGCACCTCCAAGGGCGGTGTCGTTACCATGACCCGCGGTCTGGCCTGGGAGCTGGGCGAGTTCAATATCAACGTCAACGCCGTCGCCCCCGGCCTGGTCATGACCGAGGCGATGCAGCATGCCTATCCCCCGGGATTTTACGAAGAGTTGGTGGCTACCAAACAGCTTATCCACAAAAACGTGGAGCCGGAAGACGTGGCTAACGCTGTCCTCTTTATGGCCTCCGACGAAGCCGACAAGATAACGGGGCAGACGCTGGCGGTCAACGCCGGCGAATACCTCCACTGAAAACAAAAAAGAGCGCCGCTTTTGGCGGCGCTCTTAAAGATTCTCCGGTAGTTGGTTTTAAGCGCTCGGGTCCAGGGTGCGCCCCACGAACAGTATCGCCCCGGTCTCGATGTCGCGGATTAAGAAGATAAAGGGCCGGTCGATGGTAAACTCGGCCGGTTCCGGCGGAGCCGATGCCCCGTTCATGATGACGGCGGTGGCGGCGGCGGCTTCGGTGCCCTCCTCATCGACGGAGACGAAGGCCTTGTGCACTACTTCCCATATGTAAAGCGGGTCGTCCTGGCTGTCCGATATCCCGGAAAAGTCGGCATCTGTTTCGGAGAAGGCGATGGGCATACCCATTGCCCTCAAGGCCTGACTCAGGCTGAAGCTGGAATCGAACTCGAACTTGGGCATGGTCAGGTCGACCTGCCTGTACCCCATACCGTCGATAATTCCGGCCACCTGCGCGGCGTCCAGCGCCTCTTCGAATGCATCGAACTGGCCGCTGTCGGGTAGCAAGATTACCATGGACAGCTCCTCGCCATCGTAGGGCAATTCCACCGCCAGATAGCCGTCGCCCTCCCCGTATTTAAAGCTCTCCTCCTGCCGCATCATGGGCACGGTCACCTCGCCGCCGTCGAGCAGATAGAATACCCCGTCCTGGGTTACGTCCTCGTTGAAGGGCTCCGCCCAGGCGGCGTTGAAGTAGATGGCGTTGGTCAGGACGAGGCGGGTCAGTGGATTAATCATGCCCGCTGGAATCAGATCCTCGATGCGCCCCTCCGTCTGGTCGCTGACCCAGTCGTTGATGGTGACGCGGGACTCTTCCGTGGCGCCGATAAAGTCAAGGACTCTCAAGCCCGCGCCGTAGTTCACCGCCAGCAGGTCGAGGAAATCGGACAAAAACTCATAGTCCTGCTGCCCCCAGATGGCGTTAACCACGTTCAGCCGGAAGCCCTCGCCGTTTTTACCTTGAGCGCCCTCGCCGCGGCTGTCCAGCGCCAGCGCCAGCGCGTTGAAGGCCGGGTGCAATGTCTCCTGCGGCAGCAGGAAGTCCAGCGCCTCGGCCATCTGCGTTTCGGTTTCGCCCCGCGCTCCGGCGTAGGTCATGGCCAGAGCCAGCGAGATGCTGTAGGGCGAGTAAAAGAGGTTACCCTCCTTATCTCTGAGCTGCTGGTACAGGTCGAAGGCGAAATCGCTGTTGCCCTCGACCAGCGTCGCCATGTCGTCGCCGCTCACCTGCGGCGCCATATCTCGCGGCTCATCCGACTGTATGCACTCACCGCCTGCCGCCTGGGAACAGGCCCCCAGCCCCACCATCAATGTCACCATCAGTACGCTTACTAGGCTCAAAAGCACCTTATTCATCTCACACCTCCGTCGGCTATTGGTGATAGCCCTTTTATATTATATAACGAAAAACATTGGATTTGGTTAGCTATCCTGTCAGCATCCGGGCTTTCCCCTCATTCCACCGCCGGCGCATCGCTCACCCCCTCGGGGGTCATCCTGCCCGCCGAGACTATCATCTGGAGGGCCTGGTCCACCGAAACCTTGGTTCGGACCACATCTTCCTCCTTGACTATCTGCAAGAAGCCGCTCATCGGGTTGGGGGAATTGGGTATCAGGACATTAAGCAGCTTCTGCCCCGACTTATCGGTCGACTCGTTGGTCACAAAGCCTATTGCCCTCATGCCTTTTCGGGGGAACTCCACCAGCACTACCTGCAGAAAACTGGACTTATCCGGAGCGGAAAAACTGTCCACAATGTGCTTGATAGTGGAGTAGAGCTGCTTGAATATGGGCACGCGGGATAGCAGAGATTCGCCATAGCGAATCAGCCTCTTCCCCAGCAAATTGCTGGCGATGACACCGACCAGGAAAATCAGCACCACGGTCACGCCGAAGCCTATCCCCGGAATGTCGTGCCCCCAGATATGGATGATGAGCGGCTCTAGCAGGTCATCGACGGTAAGGAATATCCAGACCAGGATGAAGATGGTGACGCCCAGGGGTATGCTCACCAGTGTGCCGGTGATGAAATAGCGCCGCAGTTTTCTACCCAGCCCCTCCCCGGATACCCTGTCACCGGTCTTGGCCATTTTGTTTGCCTCCTCACTTTATTGGTGTTTTCTTTAAAGCCCCGTCGGGTGATTAGTCGCCTTCAGCACCCTCCTTAAACTCGGGGCGATAGTTCACCGTGCCGCTTCTGCCTCCCAAGCTGCCTTCTTTGAGTTCCAGCACCATCCAGGCTTCATCGGGCGCTTCGAATTCGCAGTCAATACCCCTCGCCCTGGCGGGGATAAAGCCGAAACGGGGGTAGTAATCGGGATGACCCAGCACCACTAATATGTCCTGACTGAGACGGCGGCACTCTTCGAGCCCGGCCCTAACCAGTGCCGAGCCGATGCCCTGGCGCTGGTAGGCGGGGAGAACGGCCATCGGCCCCAGGGCGATAGCTTCGAAGCTCGAACCCGGAGATTCCACCGCCACCGGGCTGAAGGCGATGTGTCCCACCACCTCGTTGTCCTTGGTGGCGACCAGCGATAGCGTCAGCGCCCCACGCCGGCGCAGTTTATCGACGATGGCGGCTTCTTCTATCTGCCCGAACGCCAGCTCATTGACGCGGCGAATAGAATCGACATCCCAGGGCGTTTCGGGGCGTATCTCTAACATAAAAACCTCCCTGTCTGTAAACAAAAAAGCACTGCCAAAAGCAGTGCTCTAACATTCTTTGGTAGCGGGGGCAGGATTCGAACCTGCGACCTTTGGGTTATGAGCCCAACGAGCTTCCACTGCTCCACCCCGCGTCGCTATAGTAATAGATTTAATCGGACTTCAAGTATAACGGCTGGCAGATAAGCTGTCAAGGCGTTTGGGTTACCCCCACACCCCGAAAAACCGGCTCACCTTTTCGGCGACCTCCGCCTCGTAACCGCCCCAGAAGTGGTCGGCTTTCGGTATCACCTGATACTGCTCTGGCATATCCCCGGCCAGCTTTGAGAACTGCTCCTGCGGTACGACGAAGTCGTTCTCCCCGGCGATGACGAACCTGGGCTTAGCATATTTCTTCAACGCCTCCCAGCCCCCCTCCGAAAGCGCCGGTGAGACCAGCGCCAGCATCTTAACCCGCTCGTCTTTAACGGCCACGGGCAGGGCGACTCCGCCTCCGAAGGAATAGCCCGCCAGCCCGATTCTGTCCTTGTCGATGCCCTCTCTGGCTATGGCGAAATCTAATGTCGCTTTAACGTCCTCCTGCTCGGCGATGCCCTCCCCGAACTCGCCTCCGCTTTTACCCACCCCCCGGAAGTTAAAGCGCAGGGCGGCGATTGACCTTTCCGCCAGCGCCTGGCAGATACCGAAGACGACGTTGCTCGACATAGTCCCCCCGTAGAGGGGGTGGGGGTGGCAGACGACCACCGCCGGCCAGGGTCCTTTAGAATCGGGGAGGTGCCAGACGGCCTCCAGGGATATATCATGGCAGGGGATGGTGGTGTGCTCTCGGCTCAAGACTTTTTCTTTCTTTTAGTAGGAGGATTCTTGGGCTTTCTCGGCTTCGGCTTAGCCTTCTTAACGCTCTCCCACCAGGCTTTGAGCCGCTCGGCGACCTGTTTCTCGTAGCCCTGGTCTCCGGGCTGGTAGAAACGCTTATCTTTGAGGGAATCGGGCAGGTGCTGCTGCCCGGCAAAGTGCCCGGGGGAGTCGTGGTCATACTTGTAGCCGTCCCCGTATCCCATCCCCTTCATCAGGGGCGTCACCGGGTTGCGCAGGTGCTTGGGCACCTCCTCGTCGGGCCCCTCTTTGATTTCCTTCTGCACTTTAGAGTAAGCTTCATACAGCGAGTTGCTCTTGGGGGCGGTTGCCAGGTAGACCACCGCCTCGGCTATAGCTAAATTGCCCTCGGGCATGCCGATAAAGTGCACGGCCTGCTGGGCGGCCATAGCCACCACCAGCGCCTGCGGGTCGGCGATGCCGATATCCTCCGAGGCGAAGCGCACCAGCCGCCGCACGATATAGAAGGGGCTTTCCCCCGCTTCCAGCATCCGCCCCGCCCAGTAGAGCGCGGCGTCGGGGTCGGAGCCCCGCAGCGACTTGTGCAAAGCCGAGATAAGGTCGTAGTGGCGTTCCCCCGTCTTGTCGTAGGGCAGGTAGCGTTGCTGGACGGCGTCCTCGATGGTCCTCAGCGAGATTATACGTTTGCCCTCTTTGTCGGGTGGGGTGGTGATGGCGGCTATCTCCAGGGCGTTGAGGGCGACCCGCGCGTCCTTGTTGGAGACCAAAATCAGGCGGAGCAGGGCGTCCTCGTCCAGCTCCACGTTGAGCTTGCCCAGCCCGTTGAGCTCGTCCTTGATGGCTCGCATGATGATAATCTGCAACTCGTCCTCGGCCAGGGGGTTGAGGGTGAGCACCTGGCAGCGCGAGAGCAGGGGAGAGATGACCTCGAAGGAGGGGTTTTCCGTGGTGGCGCCGATGAGCGTAACCGTCCCGTCCTCGACGTAGGGCAGCACGGCGTCCTGCTGGCCTTTATTGAAGCGGTGAATCTCGTCGATAAAGAGTATCGTCTTCTGCTTGTAGAGCTTGCGCCTTTCCTTGGCTTCCTCGATGATGCGCCTGAGGTCGGCGACGCCGGCGCTAACGGCGCTTACCGGGCTGAAGTGCGCCTGCGTGGTGTTGGCGATGATAAAGGCAAGAGTCGTCTTGCCGCTGCCGGTGGGCCCCCACAGAATCAGGGAAGGCACCTGCCCCGCCTCGATAGCCTTTCTCAGGACGTGCCCCTCCCCCATCAGGTGCTCCTGCCCCACGAACTGGTGCAGCGCCGAGGGCCTCATCCGCGCCGCCAGCGGCGCTCCTGTTCCCTTTTCCTGCTGGAACTGGTATTCGAATAGGTCCATAAATTACCCTTATCTTCCGCTATGAGCTATTATTTTGCAAGGGGTTTGGGTGGGGTGGTGCCCATCTAATCTGAAGTTTCGCAAAATGGACATGTTCTCCCTTCAAAAGCGCTTGGGTGTTCTTTATTCGCTAATAGGTGGTTAGGCAGCAAGTGATATAAGGCACATTCCATATCATGAGCCTCTTTAGCGTCTTTGCACAGACGATAGTTAAAGATATGGAACTCCTTATCTGTATTTTTCAAGTGTTTCTGAAGCCGTAATTTAAGGGAAGATTTTTCAGACCTCCCTACATAAAACTGATGCTTTGTAAAAGAATACAGGATATAAACTCCTGTGGCACCAGTGTCAATACGGTTCAGCCTGTCGCTTGTAAATAAGTTGTACAAACGGAATGGGATCAGTCTAGAGGCAATACCCCATTTTTTTTTCTTCTATAGTATCTATCAAACTTTTAGGCAATCTAGCTAACTTAAACCCTTTACCTTTAGGTAGAGTGGCGGCTATCATCTTATCTACGAGTTCGCTCTGGCTGCCTTTACTTGTATAGCGTTTCGCCTCTCCTCCGCGCTCCCAAAAAGATGGACCGAACCTTTTCCTTATCGGCTTAAGGATTTCGATAAATGTTTTAAGTTTAACACTGCCAAGACTTTCGCTTTTGAAATAAACAAAAGGAAATATCCAGTGGAAGACGATCGTCCCGTTCGTTCTCTGCAAGGAATACTTCGTCGCATTGTCACCAACACATTCTGTCCACAAGCTCGAAATAGCTCTCCAGTAAAGAGGCAGATATGTCTTAACTATGTCGGATTCCAATTTAGGATATACAGTTTCTAAGCTAGTAACAAAATTCTGTTCACTTATAATTCGTCCTTTACGTTCATCTGATGGTGCAATAATTTTGTCGCACCAAGGGGAGTTGTAATCCAAATTAAGATGTTCGGCCATTTCTACTGCCCAGAGCCGCCAAATTTTACCTTTTAGGAAGAACCTCAGTTGCTCACTTCTATCTCTATATCGCTTATGAAGAATTCTTAGTACCAAAGCAGGATCCACTTTTTTCTGAGTTGTATTAATTACAACAAACTGGATAGCTTCTGTAGGGCGGTCAAGTCCTTCTATAATTGTCAATGGAACCGGGTAAGACCTAATTTCTTCGAAATCGTCTGATTGTTTTTCTTTTAGCTCTTTATATGCTTCAATCAATCCTCGTACACGGTGCTGTCCATCGACTTCACGAAAGGGCAAAGCTTCATCGTAAATTAGAATTTTGCCAAGTTCTATAGTTTTTTGCTTATTAGCTTTTTCGAAGGCTTTGAATTCTATAGTTCCCTCTTGCTTTATGTTTAGGATGACAGAATTAGGAAGCAGAGTTTCTTCAATCTGCAATTTCCCCTCTATATAATCCGCGATTTCTTTGAACCTTTTCTTGTCAGGTGTTCTTTGATAGCCCTCTTGTTGGTCTCTCTTCCAAATATCTGCATAGACATGGCCGCCATCAAACCAATTTTTAAGTTCTTCTACTGTGGCGCTAGTCAAATA
>CAYQPY010000052.1:0-7492 GCA_964419705.1 uncultured Dehalococcoidales bacterium | reverse complement strand
CTTGCGGCACATGATCCTAAATCATGCTCGTCTGCCAATTCCGACACTTCCCCGTATATAAAGTCAGTTAATAGTTTAGCATATTGTTGGGCGCTATTGTAGTTCCTTGACACCAATTGGCGAATAATCATATCATCATATTAAGTGAGGTGAGATATGTGGAAGAAGCTAGCTGAAATGTGGCGAAAGCTGAGTACCGGCGGGAAGGCGCTGACCATAGTGGTAGCGGCGCTGGTGGTGATAATACTCGTTTTCTCCTTTGTACCGATAATGAAGGTCGCTTACGAGGTTGAAGAGAGCTACACGGCTACGGAGAGCTATTACGAAAAATACGAATATACCGTTGAGGAAGAATACACCGTCATGGAGCCCTACACCGATATCGAGATCTCCTGTGACGTGGAGCCCTGCACGGAGTATATTCCCATTGACTATATAATAATCAGTGGACAGGGTGTTAACTATTTTGGATTTGATGGCAAACCAGCGTGCTGGGTTGAACTAACTCTCAAGAACACGGATACAGAAAGCGGCGACTTCACCGTGGAATTCCTGATAACATTACAAAACAACTCGCACATCACCATATCGGGGACGAATTATATAGAGGCCGGTAGCACGAGAACTATCACCGCCTATCATACTGAACCCTTAAAGACGCTGTATTCCTTTAGCTATTCCGTTACGGCTCCGCAAAAGCAAGACCTGTCATACCATGAGGAAGAGGTCATCAAATCTCGAGAAGTAACCGTGTTCGGCGAGGTCGACAAGGTAGAATATATCCCCGTAGAGGTGACGGTCTTAGAAACGCGCACCGTAACCGCCTATAAAAGGGTTTCCTTGCTGAACTATTTAATAAGCTACTAGGCTTTTCATAGCTCCACCACCCCCCGGTCGGTGAGCCTGATTTCGGGTATTACCGGCAGCGCCAGGAAGGATAGGGTGGCAAACGGCGAAGCCAGCTTTGCCCCCAGTTCGGCGGCCACCCTCTCCAATCCCTCCAGTTTTTTGACCACATTCTCCAGCGGCTCGTCGGAGAGCAGCCCGGCCACGGGTAACGCCAGGCTGGCTAATATCTTACCGCCCCCCACCGCCACCAGCCCGCCGTGCAGGCGTTCAATCTCTTTAATAGCGGCGAATATGTCTTCGTCGCTGGTGCCGACGGCGATGATATTATGAGAATCGTGGGCGACGGACGAAGCCAGCGCCCCCCGCTTCAGCCCGAAGCCCTTGACCAGCCCCACCCCGATATTCCCCGTGGCTTTGTGCCTCTCTACCACCACCAGCTTCATGATATCTTTTGCTAAATCGGGAATAGACGCTGGTTTCTCCATCCGCTTTTTGGTGATTATCTGCCCGGGGACAACCTCGATGATGGGCTCGGCTTTCCCCGAAGGCTTTAGCTTCAACCTGTCTATATCGAAGGGCTTAACGTTAACGCTATCGGTCAGGCCCTGGTCGGTGGTGGGTGGGGTGGGGAACAGGGGCTTGCCCCCTTCAGCCACCAGCTTGCCCTGGTAAAATACCATGTCAATCTCTAGTTTGGGCAGGTCGCCGAGCACAATCAGGTCGGCGAAATAGCCGGGGGCGATGCCCCCCAGCCCCTCCCGGCGGAAATAGCCCGCCGTATTTATGGTGGCCAGCTGGATGGCGCGCACCGGGTCGAGCCCCAAGCGGATGGCCTGGCGCACCACGGCGTCGATGTCGCCACTTTTAAGCAGGTCGGCGGCGGTGCGGTCGTCGACGACGAACATACACCGCGGCCAGGTCTGGTCGGTAACCAGGGGCAGCAGGGCCTCCAGGTTCTTCTCCGAGGAGCCTTCCCTGAGCATGATAAACATGCCTTGCCTCAGTTTTTCTTTAGCCTCAATAAGAGAGACACATTCGTGGTCGGAATAGATGCCGGCGGCGATATAGGCGCTTAGAGCTCTGCCGCTTAAGCCCGGGGCGTGCCCATCGATGACCTTGCCGCGGGCGTATTCGATTTTCTTCAGCACCGCCTCGTCGCCGCTGATGACACCGGGGAAATTCATTACCTCCCCCAGCCCCAGGCATTCTTTCCACTTTAGAATCTGCCGAATCTCCTCAGGACCGAGCGTTGCTCCGGAAGTCTCCATGTCGGTTGCCGGCACGCAGGGAGGCGCCATCAGGAAGAGGTTAAAGGGTAGGCGGCGGGCGCGCTCCAATATATATTTTATCCCCGCCACCCCGCTTACGTTGGCTATCTCGTGGAGGTCGGTGACCAGGCTGGTGGTGCCGTGAGGCACCACGGCGCGGGCGTACTGCCCGATATCAAGCATAGAGCTTTCGGGGTGAATGTGACCGTTGATAAGACCGGGGGCGATGTGCCTGCCCCCCACGTCCACCACCTCTTTCGCCCGATAGTCGCCTATCCCGGCGATTCTGTCCCCGCAGATGGCGATATTGCCGTCCTCAATCTCACCGGTAAAGACATTGACTATTTTGGCGTTGGCGAGTAACAGGTCGGCGGGCAGCTTGCCTTTAGCCACCGAGATTAAGCGGGCCGGCATCAGTCCCCGTCCTCTATGGCGCATATATCGGGCAGGTAGCGGAACCTCTCATCCCAGTCAATGCCGTAGCCGACGATGAACCTGTCGGGAACGGTCATACCCAGGTAGTCGATATTAATCTCGACCTGAGTCCGCGAGGGCTTATCCGTCAGCGAGCAGAGCTTCAGCGAGGCGGGCTGCTTTTGCCTTAAATGCTTTAAGAAAAACTGGGCGGTAAGACCGGTGTCGATAATATCCTCGACGACCAAAACGTGACGCCCCTTAATGTCGCACTGGACATCCTGCACCACCTTGATTTTGCCCGCGCTTTCCTTCCCGTGGCCATAGCTGGAGAGCTGGGCGAACTCTATCCGCAGGGGGAAGTTAAGCTGGCGTGCCAGGTCGGCTAAAAAGACGAAGGAGCCTTTGAGTACGCCAATCAGAACGGGGTTTTTATCGTGGTAGTCCCGCCTGATTTCAGCCGCCAGGCGCTTGACAGCGGTGGCTATCTCCTCGGCGGTGAAGAGGACGCTTAGTTTGACCTCGGAATCCATAACTACACGAGATTATAGCCTTTAGTATCAGTCCTGTCCATCGGGGGTTATTGAGGCTTGGTAACCTTATTATTAACAACAGGGCTGGGCATAACCACGATGTGGGGCGCTCCCGTCAGCGGATGCACCTCCACCCGCACCGAGGCGGCGAAGACCTCGCTGATTCCCGCCTCGGTCAGGACCTGCTCGGGTGTGCCGTCGGCCCAGACCCGCCCCTCTTTGAGCAGGATTAAGCGGTCGAAGTAGAGCGCCGCCTGATTAAGGTCGTGCATGGCGGCGACGACGGTCAGCCCCCGCCCCATATTCAGCCCCCGCACCAGCTCCAGTATTTCCATCTGGTGGGCGATGTCCAGGTGCACGGTGGGCTCGTCGAGCAGCAGCAGCTTGGGCTGCTGCGCCAGCGCCATAGCCAGGATAACCTTTTGCCTCTCCCCGCCGCTTAGCTCGTCGAAACGGCGCTCGGCCAGCTCATCAATGCCCACCAGCCCCAGTGAGTTATCGACCACCTCACGGTCGTCTTCGCTTTCATCGGCCAGGGCTTTGAAGAAAGGAGTCCGTCCCAGCATGACCACCTCGCTGACGGTGAAGGCGAAGGGTATGTGGAACTGCTGCGGCACCACGGCCACGTTGCTGGCGATAAACCTGCGGCTCAAACCGCTTATGCAATTCCCGTCGAGCCTGACCTCCCCCCGTTTTGGCTTTAAGATGCCGCTGGCGAGCTTAATCAGCGTGCTCTTCCCCGAGCCGTTGGGCCCCAGCAGCCCCACCATCTCCCCCGCCTTAACGGAGAGGTTTATATCCTCCAGGACCAGCCCGTCGAAGTAAGAAAAGTCGAGCCGGTTAATCTCCAATCCAATCATCAGAAAGCGTACTCCTTCCTGGTGCGCCGCAGCAGGTAGAGGAAGAAGGGCGCGCCGATAATAGCCGTAATCACCCCCACCGGAATCTCGGCCGGGGCCATGACGGTGCGGGCGATAAGGTCGGCAAGGACAACAAAGGCACCCCCGCCCAGCGCCGCCGCGGGCAGGAGCAGGCGGTGGTCGGGCCCGAAGCTCAAACGCATGGCGTGGGGCACCACCAGCCCGACAAAACCAACCAGGCCGCTGATGGAAACGGCGGCGGCGGTGAGCAGAGAGCCTAAAACAAGGATAACTATCTTGTCCCTCTCCACGTTTACCCCGACATAGGCCGCCCCCTCCTCCCCCAGCGACAGGGCGTTGAGGTGAAAGGCAAAGAAGCGGGCGAAGATAACGCCGCCGACAACCAGCGGGGCGATAATGGCCAGTTGCTCCCAGCCGCTTACCGAGATGTGCCCCAGCAGGTAGGAATAGACCGATTGCAGGCTCAGGTGCAGGCGGTCGCTTATCGTTATCAGCAGCGCCATAATAGCCGACAACATGGAGCTGACCACCACGCCGGCTAAGAGCATGCTTATAATAGGTGTCTTGCCCCCCACCCGCGCCAGGTTATAGACCAGGAAGACCGTGCCCACGGCGCCGAGGAAGGCGGCTATGGGCACCAGTCCGAAGCCCAGGAAAGCCAGGCTTATGGGCAGGAGCATAGCCACGGTAGCCCCCAGAGCGGCTCCCGCCGAGGTGCCGATGATGTATGGGTCGGCCATGGGATTACGCAGCAGCCCCTGGAAGAGCACCCCCGCCGTCGCCAGCGCCATACCCACCAGCGCTCCGCCGATGACGCGGGGCAGCCTTATCTGGAAGATTATGGTTTCCTCGGCGGCCGTCCAGGTGGTGGGGAAGTCGAAGATGGCCGTCTTGTTGAGCACCATCTTGCCGATATCGGGTATAGAGATGGACACCGCGCCGAAGGCGCTGGCCAGGAACAGGGCGGCGATGAGGCAGACCCCCAGCAGCGACAAGACCAGGGCTACCTTGTTACGTCGTTTCAATCTATAAACCTGCTCATTTGATAAAAAAATCCCCTCGTCTGCTGGACAAGGGGATTACTCTCGATAATCTGCCTCCCTTTTCCGCGGAGGCGACCAGAACCCGGGGTTGATGTTCTGACTTATGAGGCCGAAGCCTCAATTACAGCAGGCGGGACTGTGGCGGACTCTCACCGCTCTTGCCTTCCATTTAAGCCCTCGCTCTCGCTCGGGCACCCCTCTACTATTCAATTTTAATAGAGCATAGCAAAACGGTGGGGCGAAGTCAAACCGTCAGCCCTTAGCTTCATTTAGTCTTGGTACTGGCGGCAAAAGTTGTTTTATTCAGCTGTTTGGTTATATTCCGCACCTTAATCTGCGGCAGCAGCGCTGCCACATCTTCTCGGCGAGCAAGCTCCGTACCCGGGGTCAAAACGGCGGCTGTCCCCAGGGCTACCGCCAGCCGGCAGGCTCTGGCCAGCGGCTCTTCGCCAGCCAGCTTCAGGGCAAGCCCTGCAATGGTGCAATCGCCGGCGCCCACCGTGCTCTTTACCTTTACCTCAGGCGGTACTACTTTCAGCACCGTGTCCTTGGTGGCGGCGATAATGCCGTCCTGGCCCCGTGAGATAACGGCTATTTCAATGCCTATCTCGACGATGTCGCGGGCTGCCTTGATGATAGCGGCTTCGTCGGGCAGTTCTCTCTTCAGCAACTCCTCCGCCTCCCGCACGTTGGGCTTAATCAGGTAGGGCTTGGCTTTTATCCCCTCGACCAGCCACTGGCCATCGGCGTCCAGGATAGTCCTCACCCCGAAGCTTTTAGCCTCCGTGGCTATGGCGTAATAGACATTGTTGGGGATGCCGGGCGGCGCGCTGCCCCCCACCACGATTAAATCGGGGCTGGGGCGGAGGCGCTGCATTTTCCGCTCGAACCGGGCGAACTCACCCTTGGTGATGTAGGGACCGGGGGCGTCGATTCGGGTCTGGTGGTTGGTCTTGCTGTCGGTGATAATAAAATTGGTCCGGGTCTCCCCCTCGATGGGGGTAAAGCTAAAGGGCACCCCTTCCTCATCGAGGAATATTTCCACCGCCCGCCCCACCGCCCCACCGATGAAGCCGTAGGCTATAGTCCTGCCCCCCATCTCGTGAATAGCCCGCGAGACGTCTATACCCTTCCCCCCCGCGTAGCGGTGCAGCCGTGACCAGCGGTTGGGGCCGTCCACCACCAGCCCGTCCACGGTAAGGTGCTGGTCGAGGCTGGGGTTGAGGGTTATGGTGGAAATCAGAGCATTGTTCATATCAGTATTGCCGGTACCACCCTTCGGCGGTTTCGGCCAGCTTATCGTGGGTGAGCCCCAGCTTCTTGTACCAGGGCACGGCGTGTTTGGCGGCTATCTCGGTCAGTCGCTTGAGCCTTTCCGCCCCCACCGTCTTGAGTATCTTAGTCCTTTCCTTGGGGTCGTCGATGTTCATTGCCTCCTGCCAGATAGCCCGCCCGGCCAGAAAGCCCGAAGCCCCGCCCCGGCAGGCGATTTCCACCTGCTGGCAAAAGACATCGAAGCTCACCCCCGCGCTCAAAACCACCCAGGGAACCGGCGACGCCTTATCCAGTTTCTGGCAGATGTCGATGAGTTTAGCCTTGTCCTTATTGTAGCGCAGGTCGCTGGGGAACTCGGACTTGAGCATATCCACGGGCAGGGCGGTGATATGCCCGGCGGTCTTGGGCACCAGTTGTTCCTTAGCGGCGGCGAACTGGGCCGGGTTTTTCGTTTCCTCGCCCAGCGGGTAGCTCAAGGGCTCGATAACGAAGGGGATGTCGTACTTCTGGCATTCCTGCCCCACTGCTTCCACCAGCTCCATCAGCTTGTTGGCCAGCTCGATGAGGTCGGGGCGGTAGTAAATGAGGAACTTGACCGCCGAGGCGCCCATCCGCTTAATCTTCTCCACGCTCCACCCCTCCTCCAGCTCGGTCATGCGGAATTCCGCAGGACCTGAGTAGCCCGAGGCTTCCAGGCTGACCAGCAGCCCCGTGCTCTTGGGCAGGGCGCCGTGGCTGATACTCTGCGCCGCGCCGAAGAGGGGGTCGAGCAGGACGGCGCTGGCATGGGGGGCGAGGTGGGTGCAAAGCTCCAGCTTGCGCTGGGCCATTTCCTCGTAGCTGGTGCCCCCCTCGACTACATGTCCCCCCTCCATCATGCGGCTCAACGAGCGGCGGTGGTCCATGGCGCATATGTTAAAGACGCCGTCGCTGTTAGCCAGCTCCTGCAGGCCCCGCAGCTTACCGATAGTTAGCTTCTTCATAGTTCTGTCTGGCTATTATGGGGCAAAAAGCGGATATAATCAAGGCTTTGAAGGTAAAAAGTTCCCCACCCCAGGTTGTTTTTCCCACTCTGCTGTCATTGCGAGGAGTGTAGCGACGAAGCAATCTTATACCCCGCCCCCCAGGTTGTTTTTCCCACCCAAAACCCACCCTACAGGGGTTAGACCCCTATTAGCCCCTTATTGGGGGTTTTAAAGGGGGCAAAGCCCCCTTTTTCATTAGAGGGT
>CAYQPY010000051.1:0-7514 GCA_964419705.1 uncultured Dehalococcoidales bacterium | reverse complement strand
TTTCATTGTTCCGTCACCAACATTGTCCGTCGCAGGGCGACGATGGCGCTGTGCTGCAACGCCTTTACCGCCCCCTGGCTCTTACCCATAATCCCGGCTACCTGAGCGATGGATAGCTCGCTGCTAAAGCGCAGTGAGATTACCTCGCGCTGCGCCTCGGTGAGCCGCCGCGTCGCCACCAGCAGCTGCTCGACATCCATCTTAAGCTCGGTGGTGGAGTGGGGGCTATCCCCGCTGCTTACCAGCGACTCGTCCAGGGGTACGGAGGCGCGCTTACTCTTTTTCCTCAGGTGGTCAACCGCCTGGTTGTGGGCGATACGGAATAGCCAGGCGGAGAAGGGCACTCCCTTCCAGCGGAAGGAGGAGATTGACTGGAGCGCGTTAAGGAAGACCTGCTGAGTCATATCTTCCGCCTCCATCTCATTACCTACCCTCAGAGCCAGATAGCGATAAATCTTATCGAAATGCTCCTCGTACAGCCGGGCAAAAGCCTCCTGGTCGTTTTTTTGCGCCCGCCGAACCAGACTCTCTTCACCTTGCACCTGACAACTCCCTCTAGATTAAGGCAACTAGGCGTTATCCTGTGCATATAGTATAACGAAGCAAAGGTCAAAAAGATAGTTTGCAAAGCTAAGAAATCCCACCCCGCCACCTTGTTTAGCGTAGGTTTTTCTTCCCACCCAATGCCCACTCAATAGAGGTCTAACCTCTATTAACTCCTTACTTGAGGGTCTCCCCCCACCCCTATTTTATCTATTCCCACCCTCCGCCCTTTTAAGGTAAAGAGGGGGTTATCACCCCCTCTTAAAAACACCCCCAAAAAAGAAGAGAAAATCCCCCTTAATCCCCCTTTACTAAAGGGGGAAACGGGGTGGGGTAAAACCCTGAAGAGAGATATATAAGGGGTACCACCCTTATAGGGTGGGTATTGGGTGGGAAGAAAGACCTCTGGGGGAAAGGGGCGGGGAGATATGATAAAATAACCCCAAAGAGGACGGAATTAAACGTGCAACTGCGTTCGATGAAACAGGAGGACGTCCCCCAGGTCACCGAGATTGACCGCGAAGCCTTCCCTACCCTGTGGCCTCCAGCCAACTACCAGCGCGAACTCAAAAACGGGCTGGCCCACTATCTCGTCGCCGATGACGAGGGGAGGCGCCATATTATGGGTTTTGCCGGCCTCTGGATGCTGGCCGACGAAGCCCACATAACCAACATCGCCGTGCGGGAAAAGCACCGCCGCCAGGGGATAGGCGAGACGCTGCTCATCGCCATTATCGAACTGGCTATCGAGCTGGGGGCAAAACTTATTTCCCTGGAGGTGCGCGCCTCCAACACCGATGCCCAGAAGCTCTACGCCAAGTACGGCTTCGTCAGGGTGGGGTTGCGCCGCGGCTACTACACCGATAACCGTGAGGACGCGGTGCTGATGTCCATAGAGGATGCCGAATCGGCTAAAGCGCGGCTGGAGAGCTTGAAACGGGCGCACGCCGAAGAAATAAAGAAGCTCTTAACAAAAAGGGAACTATGAAGGCAAAGCTGCCTCATCTTCGGGGGGCTTTTTTCTATCCTTATTCAGGGTGTACCATTCTTCAAGCCCCAGCCGGCTCTTAGCCAGAGGCTCTCTTAATCTATCCACCCTGATACCGGCCAGGTAGCTCACCGACTTTTGCTGCTTAGCCGTCTCTATCTCTTTATTGAAGCCTTCGACGATTTCATAGGTGCTCGCCAGCCTAGCGCGCAGGCTCTGGTCAACATAGTCCATTTTGGCTTTATGCCGCTTCCAGTGACCCGTCTTGAACTTCTTGTACTGCCACTGGAGGAGGAAGGCTTCCATCAGCTTCTGGTTTTTGTCTATCTCGGCTATCAGCCCCTTAACCACCTCCAGCCGCCGCTTCTGCTCCTGCCGCTTGCGCAGGAAAATGTTGAAGATGATAAAGACAGCCACCGGTATCAGGTAAGAAAGGATTTTACCTATTTCGGCCCAGTCGAAGTCCAAAAGCGTCTCCTTATCCCCGATTCCAAGGTTAGATTAAATCATAAACTCGGCATCATGTCCATCAGGAATATTTGACAAAGGTCAATAAAAGCTAATAGACTTCTATACAGATTATTCCAGAAAGCAGCTATTTTCTGACAAGCATGAAGCGGGGGTGATTACGATGGCCACTACCGGGAAAGAAGTAAAGATAAGGCCCATGGAGCGCGGCGATATCGACGCCCTGTTAGCCGTTTACAGCAAAATCAGGGAGGAAAAGATGCCCGGCGTTAAGCGCAGCCGCTTAAGCTACCGGGGCGCTATGACCTTCGACGAGGTGGCCTCGACCAACCCCGGCGGTCCGCTCGACCTGAGCTGTGTCGCCGAGGTCAACGGCGAGGTCATCGGCTTTATCTGGGGGCGGTTGGCTTTCGCCGGCATACCCGTCGACGAAGTGGGCATCATCCACATGATAATCGTCGACCCCGACTACCAGAAGCAGGGTATCGCCACCAAACTGGTCGACGCCCTGGCCAAGCGCTGCCACGAGAGAGGGGTGAAGACGGTGCGCGCCGTCATCGACGAGCGTCACTGGGAGCTAAAGGACTATTTCCAGAAGCTGGGCTTCCAGCACAGCGAGCTGGTCATCTACACCCGAGCCGCCAAAGAGGATTAATCCCCCTTCTTTACCAGCAGGCATATATTCCGGGAAAAGACTTTCAGCGGAAAGCGGTAGGCGCTTTCGGGGAAGGACTTTAGCACCTCAAAGCCCGCTTCTTTTACCAGCTTTTCCAGTTCGGCGTAACTAAAGAGGTAGTAGCGGCGATAGAGGGTCTTGCCTTTCTGCCGCCAGGGGACTTCCAGCTCCTTGGGCTTGAACCAGAAGCGGGGCTGCCAGCGGTTCCACACCGTGATAAAGGCTTCGCCACCGGGCTTTAGTACACGTTTCAGTTCCTGCAATGCCTCTCGGTGTTCCCCACCCCCCAGGTGGTGGTAGGTCGCCACCGAGATTGCCCAGTCGAAGCTCCCGTCGGGGTGGGGCAGCTTGCGGACATCGGCCCGCTTAAGCTCGACGGTAAAGCCGAATTTTTGAGAGTATTTTTCGGCGAATTTGAGCATCTCGGCGGAGAAGTCCACCCCGTAGAGCTCGAAGCCTTCTTTAAAGGGCAGAAAGTCGGGGCCGTGGGCGCAGCCGACGTTGAGCAGCCGACCCTTTTGCCAGCGGCGAGCCAGCGCCTCCAGCTCGGTTTTGAATATAGACCAGTGGCGGAAGTTATACCAGCTCGGGGCTATATGGTCAAAAATTTCTTTGTTATTCAATTATTCACCCAACCCCACTCTGTTAGCGTACGTTTTTCTTGCCCACCCAGCCCACCCTTAGAGGGGATTCTCCCTCTAGAATTCCTTCTGGCGGTTACGCACCCCTCCACCCCGTCATTGCGAGCGGAGCGAAGCAATCCCACCCCCCACCTTTAAGAATCCCCCAAATAAGGAGTTAATAGAGGTCTAACCTCTATTGGGCGGGAAGGGTGGGACGAAAAACCCATGTTCGCCAGGGTGGGATAGAGAGGTGGCGTCCCCCCAATATAATGTTTCTGTTTCTCGGCTAAATTTGCTACACTGTTTATGGCATAAGATGAAGAAATTTGCAAGGACGATATCGGGGGTGACGCCGGTGGCGGTGATGACCGAGCCGCTGCAATGCCCGGGACAGTGCGTCTATTGCCCCACCTACCGGGCCACGCCCAAGAGCTACACCCCGGAGTCGCCGGCGGTCTTGCGGGCGATAAGGTGCGACTACGACGCCGGCAAGCAGGTTCGCTCAAGGCTAAAAGCGCTGACGGAGATGGGCCACCCCACCGACAAGGTCGAGCTGATTGTGATGGGGGGCACCTTCCTGGCTTTCCCCGAAGACTACCAGTACCGGTTCATCAAGGAGTGCCTCGACGGCCTGAACGGTCAGGATTCCGCCGACCTGGAGGAAGCCAAGCAGCGCAACCAGACGGCCAGGCACCGCTGCACCGGGCTTTGCATCGAGACCCGCCCCGACTGGTGCGGCGAAAAGGAAATAGAGCGCATGCTCCAGTTCGGCGCCACCAGGGTCGAGCTGGGCGTGCAGATGCTGGATGACGAAATCTACCGCCTGACGCGGCGGGGGCACAAAATCGAGGATGTGGTCAGGGCGACATCCTTGCTAAGGCAGCATGGCTTTAAGGTGCACTACCACTGGATGCCGGGGCTGCCCGGCTCCACACCCGAGCACGATTTGGAGTTATCCCGACAGCTCTTCGACGACGAGCGCTTTAAGCCCGATGGCCTGAAGCTCTACCCGACGATGGTGGTCGAGGGCACCGAGCTGGAGCGGTGGTACAAGGAAGACCGCTACCATCCCTACACCGTCAGGACCATGGTCGAGCTGATGGTGGAGATTAAGTCCATCGTGCCCAAATACGTCCGGATTTCGCGGGTGCTGCGCGACATTCCGGCCAAGTTCATCACCGCCGGCTGCAAGGACTCGCTGCGGGGGGTGGTCAAACAGCGCATGAAGCAGAGGGGAATCGAGTGCAAGTGCATCCGCTGCCGCGAGTACGGCCACCGGGCGCGGGAGGGCCGGAAAATAGGCGAGCCCCGGCTGGTGCGGATGGACTACGGGGCGGCGGGGGGCAAGGAAATCTTTCTCTCTTTCGAGGACGAGGGCGAAACCCTGTTCGCCATACTGCGGATGAGGATTCAGCCCCAGAGCAGCGGAAACTCGGCTTTAATACGGGAGTTGCACGTCTACGGGCCCGAGGTCCCCCTCACCGAGCAGAATGCCGAGGCGGCTCAGCACAAGGGGCTGGGCAAAGCCTTGCTCCGGGAGGCGGAGCGAATCGCCGCCGGGGAATTCGGGGCGCGGCAAATGACCATCTTGAGCGGCGTCGGCGCCCGGGAATACTACCGCACCGAGTTCGGCTACCAATCGCAGGGGGATTACATGGTCAGGGATTTAGAATAATAGCCAGAGAGGACAGGGCAAATCAGTATCCCCCCAGCTCTTTTAAGCGCCCGTCCCCGATACCGAAGTGGTGGGCAATTTCGTGGCGGACCACTCTCCCAATCTCACGGGTGATGCTGGCATCGTCACGGTACCTGGCTTCAATCGGCTTCTGGAAGATGGTTATCTTATCGGGGGGCACCAGCCCGTAATGACCGCCGCGTTTGGTCAGGGGTATGCCCTGGTAAAGGCCGAGCAGGGCGTGCCGATGCCTTAAGCCCAGACTGGCCAGGTGATGGTGCGAAGGCCAGTCTTCCACCACCACGTCGACATTCTCCAATCGGGCGTGAAACTCTTCGGGCAGGCTGTCCACCGCCCTCTCCACCAGCCGCTCGAATCTTTCCCTGTCCATGACCATCATCCCCTAGTCTTTTGCGCTCTTACGAAACCGCCAGACGACCCACAGAATCAGCCCGCAGAAAACCACGCCGCTGGCCAGGAGCAGGGTGGCAACCAACACGCTAAGCGACGAAGACGCCCGGGGCGAGGGAATGAAGCGGATAAAGTGAATGACACAGCCAACGATACCCCCGCTGGCTATTACCGTGGCTAACATCGCCACCGGCAGGCTTCTCAGCTTTTTCAGGTTGGGCTTTATCGCCAGATAGAGGAGCAGGGCGTAGGTGCCGCCAATAGCCACCATGAGCAGGATTATTATGGCTATGCTGCCCCCGTTGCTGGCTTTTTGAAGCCCCCAGGCCAGACGAGCAGCGGCTGACCCCAGCGCCAGGGTCAGCGCCACTATTGCCCATATCCTGAGGGCCCGAGTTTTCATACCACTAATTGTTCCTCAGGTAGTCTACGGCCCACTGGATAGCGTCCTCGTCCTCAAGCTCCAGTTCGTAGTCGGGCTGTATCCCTTCACCCTCGATGAGCCGGCCGTTGGGGGTGAACCAGCGGGCGTTGGTGATATAGAGCCCCGAACCGTCATCGAGCGGGAGGAGGACATTAGCGCTACCCTTGCCGAAGGTGGTTTCACCAGCGATGGTGGCACGCCCGTAATCCTGCAAAGCCCCCGCCAGCACTTCACTGGCGCTGGCGCTGTATTCATCGACGAGGACCACTAAAGGCAGGTCGGTGGTTGTTGCGCCGGCCCTAACCGAGTAAACGTCATGATGCCCCTCATTATCGACGACATCAACCACCACCACTCCCTCCTCCAGAAAGAAGCCGGTGACATCAACCGCCGCATCCAGTAGACCTCCGAGATTGCCGCGCAGGTCGACGATTATGCCCGCCGCCCCTTGCTGGTTTAGCTCCTCCAGCACCGATGATAGCTCTTCAGCAGTACGCTCGGTGAAATCGCTGATAGCGATGTAGGCCATCTCTTCCCTCATCTCAAAGTCGACGCTGGGCACCTCGATGACCGCCCGTATTACCGAAACCAGCTCCGGTTCGGTCTCGCCCTCATGAAGGACGAGGAGGTTGACTATCGTCCCCTCGGGACCGCGGACCAGAAGCACCGCCTCAACCAGGCTCATACCCTCCGTGGACTGGCCGTCGATCTCCAGAATTACATCGCCCGCCCTGATGCCGGCCTTATCCGCCGGGGAATCGGCAATCGGGGCGATAATAAGCTGCTCGTCCTTGACCGATACATAGGCGCCGATACCCTCATAGATTCCTGTCAAGTCCTGCGAAATCCGCTGGTAGGTCTCCGCGTCCAGTTGAGCGGTGTAGGGGTCACCCAGCGCCTCCACCATACCCTTGATCGCCCCCTGGGCCAGGGCTTCGGTGTCAATCTGGTCGTTTTCCACGTACTCGCGGAGTATTATCTCCCACGCCTGCTCAACAATATCAAAGTCAGTCTGCGGGGCGTCATCGACACCGATAAAACAGCCCGTCGTGAAAGCCAGGGCAATAACTACCCCCAGAAACAGGCTTAGCGCTATCTTAATCTTTTTGGACATCGGACTCTCTCCCTTAAAGCTTTTTACATCAAACAAGGCTATCTTATCAAAGAGGGGGAATAAAAGAAAGGCGAAAGGAGTAAAACTAGTTGGAGGCGGCGACGGCGTCCACCAGGCGGATGGTGGCGTCGATGTTAGCCAGGCTGAAGGAAAGACCCCGTTCTCTCAGGTCGGTATAGCTCAGCCCTCGGAAGAGCCTTTGCCCCGCCACCCGACACATCTCATCGTAGAGGTCGGGCCAGCCTTTCCCCTGGCGCTGTAGGCAGAAGAGTATAAAATCTCGAATTATCGGGTCGATTGTCTGCATACCAGCTTTCTTAAAAAACTACCCTTCTGAACCCTAACTATATGACCAACCCTACCCGACTGACAAGCTCATTGAGGGCGGCTGGCATCACATTTTTAGCCCCGCTTACGCTTAAAAATGAGGCTTTACTCCCCTTTTCTCAACGCCAAGCTGAAAGAGAAAGAGTTGCGGCAAAGAGGTCAAGCAAACCTGTAAGCCGAGTTCTGTGCCCTTCACAAGTGAAGGACGGTGACCATCTATCTAGCCCTGATGTTACCACCAGGGTCAAGCGACCAACCCGGGGAC
>CAYQPY010000050.1:0-7528 GCA_964419705.1 uncultured Dehalococcoidales bacterium | reverse complement strand
AGGCGGCTATAGAACTGGCGCTAAAGTGGCAGGAGAAGGACTTCGCCACCCTGGAAGAGATGAGCGACGAGGAAAGGTTCAACTTCTGGTCAGAGCAATTCGGCCACTGCGTCAAGTGCTACGGCTGTCGGGACGCCTGCCCCATCTGTTACTGCCAGGAATGCATCCTGGAGGCGGACCGCGGCTTTGTCCCACCCGGAGAAGTCCCGCCCAATATGCTCTTCCCCATGATGCGGATTACCCATGTCATGGATTCCTGTGTCAATTGCGGGCAGTGTCAGGATGCCTGCACCATGGATATCCCCATTTCCCGCTTAACATTCCTGCTGAGCAAGCAAATCGGTGACATCTTCAAGTACGAGCCGGGTATGGATGCCACCAAGATGCCACCCTTGAGAACAGTTACCGACCAGGAAATGAGTCAAGAGGGCGTCGAGGTTACCTTTTAGTTGCGATAGAGGGAATTCTACCTACCCTGCACTATGGTGGGCGGTACAGGACTTGCATCCTCGGCGGGGTTGAGGGTAAAGGTGCAGAGGACAAGGCCTGTAGGCGGTGGGTGGTGGTGGGCGGTAGAGGACTTGAACCTCTGACCTCTTGCGTGTGAAGCAAGCGCTCTAACCAGCTGAGCTAACCGCCCCGAACCCATCTATTCTAACCTCAAAAATCGGCTTTGTAAACTTAAAGCCTCCCTACCAGCTAACCAGCTAAGAGCCTGCCCGCAGCCACACCTCCCTACCCTTTACGGTTAGAGAAAACCTAACCAAAACCGATGTTTTGCGTTATAGTTATAAAAGAGGTATAACCGAATAAGAGAGGGAGGCAACCGAATTGCACAAAGCGTTGGGGATACTGATGGCAGTATTAATGCTGGGGCTGGCGGCATGCTCACCAGCGGATAACGGTAACAACAATGAGATTCCGCCGAATAACGGCCAATCCGACCTGGCAGCGTTAGTCGAAGGCAACAACGCCTTCGCCCTCGACCTGTACCAGACGCTTGGAGAAGACGAGGGCAACCTGTTCTACTCGCCCTACAGCATATCGCTGGCGCTATCGATGGCTTACGCGGGCGCCCGCGGCGAAACCGAAGAGCAGATGGCCGACATCCTTCACTTCAGCCTCGACCAGAGCCGACTGCATCCGTCATTCAAAGAGCTGGCTGCGGAGATGAACAGCCGCGGCGAGGGCGCCGAGGGTAAGGACGACGAGGGCTTCCGGCTTAACATCGTCAACGACATATGGGGGCAAAAGGACTACGAGTTCCTGGCTCAGTTCCTCGACCTCCTGGCGGAAAACTACGGCGCCGAGCTCAAAGAACTTGACTTCGTCGGTGCCCCGGAAGAGTCCCGCGTCACCATCAACGACTGGATAAGCCAGCAGACGGAGGGACGCATCGAGGACCTGATTCCACCGGGCGGCGTTAACTCGCTGACCCGCCTTATCCTGACCAACGCCATCTACTTCAACGCCGCCTGGCAGTTTCCCTTCGAAGAAGAGGTGACAGATGATGGAATATTCTACCTGCTCGACGGCAGCGAGGTTAGCGTGCCGATGATGAAGCATGGGGAGCAGTTTAAGTACGCCGAGGACGATGGCTATCAGGCAGTCGAACTGCCCTATGACGGCGGTGAACTATCAATGCTAATCCTGCTGCCTGAACTCGACCAGTTCGAACAATTCCAAAGCCAGCTCGATACCGGGATGCTGGATGAAATCATCGAAAACCTGAAGAGCGAAGATGTTATCCTGACCATGCCCAAGTTCGAGTTCGATTCGAGCTTCGGGCTGAAAGACGCTCTGGCGGCTATGGGTATGGCCAACGCCTTCTCCAGCACGGCTGATTTCTCGGGGATGACGGGCAAACGCGACCTCTGGATATCGGATGTGATTCACCAGGCTTTCGTCTCCGTGGATGAAGCCGGCACCGAAGCGGCGGCGGCCACGGCGGTGATAATAGTGACATCGGCTCCGGGGCAACCGGAATGGGTAGAAGTTACCATCGACAGCCCCTTTATCTTTCTGATTCGCGACATCGAAACAGGGGCCATACTTTTCATCGGCCGTACCTCCAACCCAAGTTTCTAACCCGTCAGGCGAATCAGCTACTGGCCAGGGTCATTTTATATTTATATGCATAGTTAATGCCTAGCTATTGCATATTAAATGCATTAATGCTATAATACCGAACAATAGTTGTAAGCAGATGAACGGAAACCTGGAGCAAATCAGGAGAACCCGGGTCCTATCCCGTAAGGAGCTGGCGCGGCAGTCCGACGTTGACGAAAGCACCATCTATCGGGCGGAACACGGCCAGACCAAGCTCAGGCCGAGCACGGTCAGGAAACTGGCCCAGGCGCTCGGCGTACCCCCCAACCAGCTAATCAGCGAACAAGGGAGGTTCAGCCTGTGACCATTACGTCAGAGATAAAACAAAGCACCCCCTCCCCCGGGGTGACCACAGCCAAGCTCTGCGTTATCTTCCCCGCCCGCAACGAGGCCGAAACGGTAGCTCACTGTATAGAAACCGCCCGGAAAAGCCAGTACGAGCCGGAAATCCTGGTCATTGACGGCAACTCCTCGGACAAGACCAGGGCCGAGGCCAAGAGCACCGGCGCCACCGTGGTCAAGCAGAGCCGCAACCTCTTCCCGGCAAAAGGCGTGGCCATGAGGGACGGGGTCAGGGAGGCATTAAGTCGGGGCGCGGACTGCATCATGTTTCTCGATGCCGACATCACCAACCTGACGCCCAAGTGGATTGACCTTTTGGCCGAGCCGGTGATGGCCAAAGCCTGCGATATGTCCCGCGGTTACTACCAGAGAGCCAACTATGACGGCGCCGTCACCAAGCTGGTGGCTAAACCGCTTTCCCGGGTCTTCTTCCCCGAGATTGCCCACTTCAACCAGCCCCTCTCCGGCGAAATCTGCGCCAACGCCGAGCTTTTCCGCAAGCTGTCCAATAGCCGCGACTGGCCCGACGGGTGGGGGGTGGATATCTGGCTGCTCATCGAATCGGCCATGAACAACTACCGCATCGCCGAGGTCTATCTGGGCACCAAGGTACACACCTCAAGAAACGACTACCAGAGCGACGTCATCAGGCTGAGCAAAATGGCGGAACAGGTCTCGCTGACCACCTTTAAGGAAGCTATAAAATTCAAGCGGGTCGATAACCTGAAAAGGGTCCACCTCTAACCCGGCCTATACCCCCCAGACAGGCGATTGACAGCCGATAGAACGAAGCCTATTATTAAAAATAAATTTAGGGGGTAAAACCCCGGTAACTAAAAATGAAGCTTACTAAAATCGTCTGCATCCTGGCGCTAAGCGTTATCCTCACCCTGCTCATACCCCTCTTCCCCACCCCCGCCCGCGCCGCCGAGTATCTTTACGTAGTCCCCTACGAAGGCGAGATCGGCACCTGGATTGAAATCAGCGGCTCCTTTTTCGAGGAAAACGACAGCGTCTTCATCTATTTCTCCAGCCAAAAAGCCAGCCTAGGCGATTTAATCATTGAAGATGTCACCGCCTACGAGCACTTAGTCATAGCCACTACTAATGACGCGGGCAAGTTCGAACGCACCTACGGTTTCTTTGTACCCGGTGCCCTTACCGACGGCACAAATATAGAAGACGTACACAGCGGCGAATACTATTTCTACGCCGTTTACCACCGCAGCCACGAAATAGTAGCCTATTTCGACTTTATGGTGCTCGGCGGTGAAATCAGCCTGGACATCGAAGAGGGCATCGTCGGCACCGAGGTCGAAATCAGCGGCGATGGTCTCCGCCCCGACCAGGCAATCACCATCGAATACGGCGGGAACACTACCGCTATATCCGGCGGTGACAGTCAGAGCGATAACAGGGGAGACTTCACCTGCACCATTATCATCCCCGAAAGCTCGGCGGGCAGCCATGTCATAACCGCCGTCGACGAGTCGGGCAACACCCCCGCGACCGAGTTCACGGTAACACCCGTCATAACCATTAACCCGACCGAACAGAGAACCGGCGGCGAGGTACAGGTAAGCGGCATGGGCTTCGCCAAGAGAGGAGATATAACCATCACCCTCGACGGCGAAGAGGTTATCATCACCCCCCTCCTCCCCGAGACCGACCACTCCGGCAGCTTCGAGGCTAGTTTCCTTGTGCCTGCCAGCGGCGGCTTCGGCACCAGGACGGTAGAGGTCAGTGACGATAGCGCTAACGAAGCCGAGGCGCAGATGGATATTGGGGGCGGCATAATGATAAGCCCCCCCACCAGCCCCAGCTCCCCCGGTCACGTCGGCATGGAGCTTGTCATCAGAGGCGCTGGTTTCAGCACCGGCGCTGAGGTCACCATAACCTACAGCGACAACGGCGAGGAGCTCCCCGTAGCCACCGTCACCGCCGAGGACGGGGCTTTCCGGGTGGAATTTACCGTCCCCCCCGGCACTGCCGGTAGCCATAATATAACCGCCGGCGACGCCACCAGCACAACCACCGCCATCTTTACTATGGAAGCGCAAGCCCCCTCCACCCCCACGCCGCTGAAACCGAATATCGCGGGCACCACGGAGGCAAGGGCATACTTCGACTGGAGCGACGTTACCGATGACAGCGGTATCACCTACACCCTCCAGGTCGCCGTCGACTCCGACTTCAACGCCATCCTGTTCAATAAGGAAGGGCTGGAGGCTTCGGAATACACGCTCACCGAAGGCGAAGAGCTGGCATCAATCCAACAAGACACCCCCTACTACTGGAGGGTAAAAGCGGTAGACAGCGCCCTCAACGAGAGCGGCTGGTCACATCCCCGATTGTTCTACGTCGGCTTTTCCCTGTCGGCAATGCCGGTCTGGGCGTTTTATATCATCGGCATTATCGCCGCCGCGGTGCTCTTCATGGTAGGCTACTGGTTGTGGAAACAGAAGACCCGAGGTAAATCCAGGACCGTCTGAACCAGCAGTCTAGCTAACCTTCAGGCTGACCTCAATCTCGTCGCCTTTGCCCGCCACCTCTTCGACAGCAGGGATTCCCCTGAGGATATTAAGCAAGGGTAGAGGCTCTTCGGCGGAGACGAGAACCCGACTGCCCCCGCCCACCGCCCCACCCACCATCACCACCCGCAGGTCTCCCACCTCGAATAAGGCCTTCTTTAAACTATCCAGTTGCGCAAAGTCTATCGGCGGCGCTATGTTCAGCGTCACTATCCCCCGGTAAAGCCCGGCTCCCGCCGCCGGCTCAACCGCCTTCTTTGGCTTCTCTTTAGCCGGCTTGACCTTCTCGGCCTTCTTAGTCTTCTTTTTAGCCTCTTTGGCTTCCTTAGCTTCGCGTTTCGCCTTTTCCTTAGCCTCTTTAGCTTCTATCTTCGCCCGTTCTTTAGCTTCTTTAGCTTCGCGTTTCTTTCTTACCTTAGCTTCGGCAGCCTCACGCTTGGCCTTCTCTTTGGCTTCTTTAGCTTTTTTGGCGTCCCGCTTTTTCATCTTCTTATCCCCCATAGCCGGCCTCCTTACTTTAGCCACAGGCGCGCTCAAGCCCCCACAGTATAAGAGACAGATAAAAACCTTGTCAATCATCCAGGACTTTTCCCCATCTAGGACTTTTTTCCCATGACTATTCGCTCCCCCAATTGACCCATTTGGGTGATTGCGCGATATGGTATGATAAGATATAGTAGTTGGTGTAAGGTTAAGGTAGCCTAAGAGAGGAAGAGGAGGAGGAGGCAACCTGAGGGAGGAGGGTAAATATGGCTAACTCTAGACGAATAGAGCCTATGCTGACTACAAGCGACGTTGCTCGTCTGCTCAACGTACATATCAACACCGTGAGACGCTGGAGCAACCAGGGAACGCTAAAGACCTACCGCATCGGAGCCAGGGGTGACCGTCGGTTCCGTAGGGAGGATATTGCCAGTTTTCTCTCGCCAGAGGCGAGCGCCGCCGAAGGCAATGGTGAGAGCACCTCTATCGAAAAACCGGGCTCCACAAACGGCAACAAGGTATTAGCCAACTACTAAAACTTAAAGCTGAACAGGAGGCAAGCGAGTGGATAAGACCAGGGTAATGGTAATCGACGAGCAAGAGTTCTTTCGGGCCGGCGTGCGCCAGTTGCTCTCGCAGCAACCCGACCTGGAAGTAGTTGAATACGACCCTTCTAGAGACCCATTCGAGGCAATCGAAGCCAATCTCCCCGATGTTGCCCTGCTGGGCTCCGACCTGGCCACCTTAAGCGGGCTGGAACTGGGCCGGAAAATAACCCGGCTCTACCCCAACACCAAGGTAATAATGTTGAGCCCCAACCCCAACGACGAGGAGCTCTTCGAGATTATCAAGACCGCTGCCGTGGCCTGCCTCAACAAAAAGGCTTCCGCCGAAGAGCTGGTGGGCACGATACGCCGCGCCGCGAAAGGCGAATACCCTATTAATGAAAGCCTGGGTCGGCCCACGGTGGCCAAACATGTACTAAAACAATTCCAGGACATAGCCTCGATAGGCAAGGCTATGGAAGCTGTAGCCGCCCCCCTCACCAAAAGGGAGGCGCAGATTCTGAACTACATTTCCCAGGGCAACTCCAACAAGCAAATCGCCTACATACTCGACATCAGTGAACAGACCATAAAGAACCACGTCAGCTCCATCCTGCGCAAACTAAACGCCAACGATAGAGCTCACGCGGTTGCTTTGGCCATGCGCAACGGCTGGCTCCTGGCCGAGGATAAGTCGTAGCCACTTCTACAATCAAGGGGGGCAAATGCGTCAGTCAACCATCAGTCCGACATTAAAGTCCCAGCTCAAAGCATATCTGGAAAAGCAGGGATACAAAATAGCCGAAGGAGCCAAACTCCCGGGAAAATCGGGGGCAGAGCATACCTTCGATATATTGGCTTATGCCGAAAGCAACGGGGCTAAGCACTCCCTGGGCCTAGACTTTATGTACGGCGAAAAAGAGATAAGCCTGGAACAGGTCGCCGTATTCGATAGCAAAGCCTACGAAACCGGCATCACCAACAAGGTCATCGTGGTATCGCTGGGAATCAGCCCCAAAGCGCAGAAATTTGCCCGGCAGCAGGGGATAAAGGTCATAAACGGCGACAAAAAAGACGCCTTCAAGGCTGTGCTTGACAAAGAAGAGCCCGAGTCTCCCCAAGCCAAGTCCGAGAAACAGCCACTAAGCCAATCCGTTCAACCCGAAGTCCTGCAGTTCATACCCGAGGTCATGGCGAGAAGGTACAATGCCATGCCCGTGGCTGTATCGGAACATACTCTAGAGGTCGCCATGGCGGACCCCACCGACATCTTTGCCCTCGAAGCCTTCGCCGCCCTGTGCCGCATGAGGATTAAACCCGTAGCCGCCGACGCCCAGGAAATCAGGGAAGCCATCGACTTCAACTACAAAGGCTACGGCGAGATTGAAAAACAGATTTCCCGTGTCTCCATCCCCAGCGATGTCAGCGAGGAAAGGCTGGCTATTACCGCCGATACCGACGCCCCCCTGGCGCAAGCCCTCAACCTTATCGTCGAAGAAGCGGTCAAAGCCCGCGCCT
>CAYQPY010000049.1:0-7627 GCA_964419705.1 uncultured Dehalococcoidales bacterium | reverse complement strand
TGGGACAGGCGGCTTTTCGACGCCCTGATACCCCTCCCCGACGGCACCAGCTATAATTCGTATTTAATCAAGGGGAACAAAAAGACAGCCCTCATCGACGCTGTCGACCCCACCATGAAACAGGTGCTGACAGAGCACCTGGACGAGCTCAAGGTAAAGAGTATAGATTATATCATCGCCAACCACGCCGAACAGGACCATTCGGGGGCTATAGCCGATATGGCGACCAAATACCCCGAAGCCAAGGTAGTCTGCACGCCCAAGTGCAAGGATATGCTCATCGACCTGCTTATGATACCGGAGGAGAGGTTTAAGACCGTAGCCGATAAGGAGACCATCTCGCTGGGCGACAGGACGCTGGAGTTTATTTATACCCCCTGGGTGCACTGGCCGGAGACGATGGTCAGCTATCTCAGAGAGGACAGGATACTATTCTCCTGCGACTTTTTCGGTTCCCACCTAGCCACCACCGACCTCTACGTGAGCAACGAGGGGCAGGTCCATGAAGCCGCCAGGCGCTATTTCGCCGAAATCATGATGCCCTTCCGCGCCGCTATCGAGAAGAACCTGGGGAAGGTAAAAGAATATAAAATCGATATTATCGCCCCCAGCCACGGGCCCATGTACGACAAACCGGAGTTTATCATCAAGGCCTATAACAGCTGGGTCTTCGATAGACCCAAGAACATCGTGGTGCTGCCCTATATCTCGATGCACGGCAGCACCCGCCTCATGGTAGAACACCTCATCGAGGCTTTAGCCGAAAAAGGGGTCACCGTAAAGCAGTTCGACCTCACCGTGACCGATATCGGCAAACTGGCTATGGCCTTGGTGGATGCAGCGACAATCGTTATCGGCACCCCCACTGTATTGGCGGGGGCCCACCCCAATGTCGTCTACGCCGCCTTTCTAGCCAACGCCCTGAGGCCCAAGGTGAAATTCCTCTCCATCATCGGCTCCTATGGGTGGGGCGGTAAAGCCGTGGAGCAGCTGGCGGCGATGATTCCCAACCTTAAGGTAGAGGTCCTGGAGCCAGTGTTATGTAAAGGGCTCCCCCGCCCGGCCGACTACAAGGCGCTGGAAAAACTAGCGGCTACAATCGCTCAAAAGCACAAGGCGGAGGGCTTCGCCTGACGTCTTTTTTATAGAAATAACCAAGGAGGTACGAAATGGAAGAAGTCAAGGAACAAGCGCCCAGCATACCCAGGCTGGGAGAACCGGCACCGCCCTTCGAGGCGGTAACCACACACGGAGTCATCAAGCTGGAGGACTACAAGGGGAGCTGGCTCATCATTTTTTCCCACCCCGCCGATTTCACCCCGGTATGCACCACCGAGTTCATCGCCTTCTCCGAAATCTACCCCGAGCTACAGAAGCGCGGCGTGGAGCTGTTGGGCTTAAGCGTCGACAGCGTTTCCTCGCATATCGCCTGGGTGCGCAATGTGGAGGAGAAAGTCGGCGTCAAGATACCCTTCCCCATAATCGCCGACCTCAATAAAGAGGTTGCCACCGCCTACGGCATGGTCCACCCCGGCCAGAGCAAGACCGAGACCGTCCGGTGCGTTTTTATCATTGATGATAAGCAGATTATCCGCGCCATGCTCTATTACTCGCTGACCACGGGGCGGAACATGGACGAGATACTGCGCATCATAGACGCCCTGCAGACCAGCGACGCCAACGCCGTGGCTACTCCGGCCAACTGGAGGCCGGGGGATAAGGTGGTGGTACCGCCGCCCAACACCCAGGAGATGGCCGAGGAGAGGAAGAGCCAGGGCTATGAATACATCGACTGGTACCTGTGTAAGAAAAAGCTCTAGTATAACTACTATAATAGGAGGCGAACATGGCTTGCATTAGCCCTGACGGTAAACCAACCGCTTCCGGGGGCAGGATGCTCACCGCCCTCAAAGGCGGACCCAGCTCGGCGGAAGAGATTGCCCAGAGCAGCGGACTGCCCCTCTTCCGGGTAAGAAGCGGACTGCGCGAGCTGACGCAGGCAGGACTGACCAGCGCCAAGGGCGATAACTACGAGCTATCGCCCAAGGGACGGGAGCTGGCCGACGCCACGCCCGCTTAAAGGTTAGATAGAGCCGGTTAACGAGGAAAGCCACCAGAAACTATCTGCAGTGGGACTGGATAGTGCGTATGACCAGGTCGTACTTCAGCCAGAAATAAGGGGGCTGCCATGCAGGAGTTGATTAAAGAATTCATGGCTAAGAAGAAGTTTGCCGTAATCGGCGCCACCGATAACACGGAGAAGTACGGCAACCGCATATTTAAGAACCTGACCAAGCGCGGCTACGAGGTCTACCCGGTCAACCCCAACCTGAAGGAAATCGAGGGGGTCAAGTGCTACCCCAGCCTGGCCGATATCCCCATCAAGGTCGATGTCGTCGACTTCGTCGTGCCGCCCAAGGTAACCGAGTCTATCCTTAAAGAGTGTAAAAAGCTGGGGCTGGACAACGTATGGCTGCAACCCGGCTCGGAGAGCGACGCCGCCATCGCCTTTTGCCATGACAATAAACTCAAGGTGGTATACGACACCTGTGTTATGTTAAACTAAGGGCACTAACCTAGTTTACGGAGGATACACGATGAAGATTGCCGTCATCAGCGACGATGGCACCACCATAAGCCAGCACTTCGGGCGAGCGCCCCACTACATAGTGGTAACGGCGGAAGACGGCGAGGTCGTGGACAGGGAAACGCGGGATAAAACGGGGCACCAATCTTTCGCAGGTCAACACCATGATGATACCGCCCCCGGGGAAAAACACGGCTTCGGGGAGGGAGCTCAATCGAGACACGACAACATGGCGGAAGCCCTCGCCGACTGCAAGGTGCTTATCGCCGGTGGGATGGGCTGGGGGGCATACGAGAATATGACCAGCCGTGGTATCGAAACCATCATCACCGACATCAAGACTATTGACGAGGCGGTAAAGCTATACCTGGAAGGCAAGCTGCTCAACCTGCAGCAGCGCCTGCACTAGAGGCAAAACATGAATTGGGCCGATACCGCCAGGGATTTTGACAGCTATCTCAGACTGAGGACCTTTCCCCTCGCCTTTAAACTATTGGTATCGGCTGACGCCCTGGATAAGGTCGAGGGGATACGAAGGCTGGAGTATAAGCCGCGAATGTGCCAGATGATTACACTGGCCAGGGTTCACGGCTGGACGCTGGGAGCCACCGCCGACGAACTGGGCTCACCGGTTTGCGCCTCCATAATCGGGCTGGCCGAGCCGCCCCGGGAGCTGATGGAGGGCGAGACGCTGTTGGGCATAATGTATAAGACCGCCCGTGACGCCCAAAAACACGAAAAGGCGGTGCCCCGCCTGCCTGTCGGGAAATACCGAGCGGTGGCCATCGCCCCACTGAAAGGCAATAAATTCGAGCCTGATATAGTCTTAATCTACGGCAACCCGGCCCAAATCTTTATGCTGGTGGCGGCGGTACAGTGGCAGGACTTCGAGCCACTGGCTAGTGACTGCGTCGGGGAGTCTTCCTGCTCCGACGCCATCGCCCGCTGCTACCTTACCGCTAAACCCTCCATCGCCCTGCCCTCCTATGCCGAGCGCAGATACGGGCAGGCGCAGGATGACGAGATGGTCATTGCCCTGCCCGCCGCCAACGTGGGCAAGGTCTTAGAAGGCTTAAAAGGTCTTCATAATGGGGGCATAAGATACCCCATCCCCTCCTGGGGGGCTCAGGTGCAGGCTCCCAGCCTGCTTGAAAAAGAAGAGCCGCAACCCTAGTCCAGAGCCGTTTGCACACCTCATTGTTTTGCTGCTAGAATAGCTTGTTATTTAGCTAGTGCCCAAGCGAGAAAAATACCAACGCCAAGCCGGGCATCCAGCGTTATTTTCTATGGATAAGAAAGTCTTTTTCGTACTGGTCTCTACCATGCTAATCTCCATGCTGGGGTTCGGCATAGTAGTGCCATTGCTACCCATCTACGCCGACCAGATGGGTGCCAGCGCCCTTGAAATCGGCTTTATTAATGCTGGCTTCAGCCTGACGCTCCTGGTGGCACTGCCTTTTATGGGACGGCTCTCCGACCGCTTTGGGCGCAAGATATTTCTCTGCCTGGGACTCACCATCCTGACCGTTGCCTCGCTCGGCTTCATCTGGGCGCAAACTCCCCTCCAGCTGATTCTGGTGCGCATTTTTCAGGGCGTCGGCGCCTCGATGCACCTGCCCATTGCCGAGGCTTACCTCGGCGATATCACGCCCAAAGGCCAGGAGGGTAAGTGGATGGGGCATTTTAACGCCATCCTCTTCAGCAGCATGAGCCTGGGGCCTTTGTTCGGCGGTGTGCTCACCGACCTCTTCAGCGCTACCACCACCTTCGTGGTAATGGCGACACTCTGCCTGATTGGCCTGATTGCCACCCTCATCTTTCTACCCGAAGTCACCAAGAGGTTCGTCGGCGAAAAACAGGGTTCCATTTTAGACGGCTTAAGGAAGAGCAATATCATGAAGGGGGTCTTTGCCTTCCGCATCGCCCTCGGCTTCAGTATGGCTTGTACCATGACCTTCCTGCCCCTCTTCGGCAGCCAGAACCTGGGCTTGAGCATCAGCCTTATCGGGGTGCTCATAGCCTCGCGGATGCCGCTGGCGCTGCTGCAATCCTATACCGGCACCCTGGCCGATAGATACAACCGCCGGGTGTTTGTAATCTTCGGCAGCATTGGCGCTATGGCCTTTATCGCCCTGATGCCTGTAGCCGGCGGCTTCTGGCCGCTGCTGATAATGTACGGGCTTATGGCTATCGGGGTCGCCTTCGCCATGCCCGCCGCCAACGCCTATATCGTTGAGGAAGGGCGGTTCTTCGGCATGGGGGCCAGCATGGCCTTATTCATGATGGCTATGCAAATCGGTAACGGGTTCGGGCCGATAATGCTGGGGGGCATCGTTGATTTTATGGGCATTGAGTCGGCTTTTTACTCATCCGCTTTCATAATGGTGCTCGGCATCGCCGCCTTTATCTGGTTCAGCCGGGGATATTCACCGCGCGCTACCGAGCCGACCTGAGAAAACCTAATTCTCAGCCCACGCCTCTGAAAGCTTTTTGAGCCAGTCCAGGATGGGAATCTCCCGGCCGCAGACACAAAGCCCACACTGGTTGCAGCTATCGATATCATGCTTTTCCAGCCTGTAGATAGACCGCGCCGTCTCCATATCGCCGTACATGACGGCATCGTTATAAAGCTCAAAGAGACGGGGGACATCGATACCCTGGGGACAGGGCATACAGCCACGGCAGGTGGTACAGGGGATGGGCTTTAGCTTACGGTAGGCATCCCTTACCCGGCTGATGAGCACTTCTTCGGCTACGGTGAGGCTGTCCGGCTTAGCCTTGTCGGCAAGGGCTATATTCTCCTTAACCTGCTCCATGGTGCTCATGTCGCTGACGGCGGTAGCCACTTCGGGGTAGTTCCAGACCCAGCGCAGCCCCCACCCCACCAGCGAATGCTTTTGGGGAGCCGTTGACCATACCTCAGCTACCGACTCAGGCGGTTTTTTAGTTAGCCTACCTCCCCGCAGCGGTTCGGCGGCAACCACCGCCAGCCCCCTGCTGGCGGCGTATCTTAAGCCGCTGACACCGGGCTGGTAGTCGGCGTCCATATAGCTATACTGGAACTGAGCCAGTGTCCAGCCATCGTAATCATTGAGTATGCCCCGGAGAATTTGAAAGTGGTCGTAGAAAGAAAAACCCAACCTGCCGATGCGCCCGTCGGCTATAGCTCCCTCCGCCCAACGCAAAACCTCCGTCTCCTGCAACCTGGGCCAGGTCTCGCGGTTCAAGCCTCCCAAAAGGAAGAAGTCCACGCTGTCCGCCTTTAGCCACTTGAGTTGCTCGTTTAGATAGCGGTCGAGGTCGGCGGAGGAATCAATAAAAAGTGAAGGCAGGCCGGCAGCAACCTTAACCCTGGAGCGGTAGCCATCCTCAAGCGCCCCGGTGACAACGCTTGTCAGGCGCTCCTGCCGCTCAAGGTCGTAGGGACAACCCAGGTCGAGGTAGTTGACGCCATGGTCGATGGCGTAGCGGAGCATGCCGATAGACTCGGCCTCGTCTATTTCTAACGGGCTATCGCCTGGCAGCGGCAGCCGCTGGACGCCGAAGCCTAATACCGATACCTCCCAATCCAGACGGCCGAACCTGCGATAGTTTATTTATGACCTCCCTTGATTACATCCCTGAATCAAAGGGGTTATTTGTCCTCGTCCACCCAGGGAGAATCGTGCAGGCCGCTGAGGCAGCACACGATAAAGCCGTAGGGCTTATCCACCCACCGGGTAATCAGGGGGAGATGGGGAAAGCCCTGAGGGCAGATGGCGACGGTGGGCGTGTTGAAGGCATGCCTTTCACAATCCTCGCCCATACCCACCTCAAGCTCCGCCCCCAGGAAATTCAGGTCGTCGGGGTCGAGCCCGACAAAGACCAGTATCTCCTCTTCGGGGTGGTAGTGGGATTCGCCGCCGCGGTGCCAGATACCGGAGCCGGTATAAAAACCCCAGGTGAAATTGACATCAAATCCCTCAAGGTCTTTACCGTAGAGCCAGACAAGGAAGTCGGCGTTCCCCGGCCCCAGCTGGCCCACCTGACTCATATCCATATCTATATCAGGGTTATTCCTCTTAAATTCCTCCAGCAAACGCTCATCCTTGGCTATAATTGACATCCTGACCGGCTGGAAGCCAGGGCCCAGCGGTTTAACCAGGTGCCCGTATTTTGAGCCCTTCGTTTTAGCCTTTTCGGGAAGCGCTTCGGCCCTGTAGTCCGCGGCCAGACCGATATGGTAATGGACGATAGGTTTATCGACCTTACTCACCCTAACCGGACCGTGCGGCGTCCCCTTGGGGACGGTGACTACCGAGGGCACCTTAAAAACATGTTCCTCGCGCTCTTCGCCCAGCTCTATTGATATTTCAGCGCCCAGATAGGTGATATCGGTGTTATCGGTGCCGGCAAAGACCAGGCACTCGTCATAAGGGTGTATCAGGGCTCCTTTAAGGGGGTGGCACACGCCGGGTTTCTTAATAAATCCGTAGGAAAGATTGGCGTTGAACCCCTCCATATCCTTGCCCTCCATCCATATCCGCGGTTCGGCGTACAGGCCCGCGGGCGGTTTCTGGACGAGTAACGGCTTTACCAGATGCGCATGCTCTTTCTTGGCCATTTTTTATAACTCCTCCTGAATAATGATTTCTCTAGCCGCTTACGCTTCCACCCAGGGAGAAGCATACTCGCCACTGAGTACACACACAATAAAGCTGTAGGGCTTGTCCACCCACCTGGTTATTAGCGGAAGATGGGGAAGCCCTCTGGGACAAATGGCGACGGTAGGTTTGTTGATTATATGCCTCTCACGGTGCTTGCCCATAGCTAGCTCTATTTCAGCCCCCAGGTAATTCGGCTTATCCGGGTCAAGGCCGACGAAGACCAGCATCTCCTCTTCAGGGTGAACATGTGATTCGCCTCCCCGGTTCCATGTGCCACACTTGCTATAAAATCCCCAGGTAAAATTGACCTCAAACCCCTCCAGGTCCTTACCATAGAGCCATACAACCTGGTCTCCGTTTCCCGGCCCCACGCCTCTTTCGGCAAAATGCAGTA
>CAYQPY010000048.1:0-7735 GCA_964419705.1 uncultured Dehalococcoidales bacterium | reverse complement strand
CCGTCTATAAGATGGTGGATACCTGCGCCGCCGAGTTCGACGCCGCCACCCCCTACTTTTACAGCAGCTACGAGCAGGAAAACGAAGCTCTGTCCCCCAAGGCGAAAAAGGCGGTGGTTATCGGCAGCGGGCCGATACGCATCGGCCAGGGCATTGAGTTCGACTATTGCAGCGTCCATTCCGCCTGGGCTTTACAGGAATCCGGCTACAAGGCCATTATGGTCAACTCGAACCCAGAGACGGTATCCACCGACTTCGACACCAGCGATCGCCTCTACTTCGAGGCTCTGGACGAGGAAAGCCTGCGCGACATACTGGAAAACGAGGGGGGGGACGGGGAGGCGCCCCCGTCAATAGTCCAATTCGGCGGGCAGACGGCGATAAACCTGGCCGAGCCCCTGTTCCGCAGCGGCATGCCCCTGCTCGGCTCCAGCGTCGAAGCCATCGACCTGGCTGAGGACAGGCGCCGCTTCGAGAACTTCCTCAACGAACTGGGCATACCCCAGCCCCCCGGGGCCGGCGTGACCTCGACCAAGGAAGCCCTCAACGTGGCCAAGCTCATCGGTTATCCGGTGCTGGTGCGCCCCAGCTATGTCCTCGGCGGCAGGGCTATGGAGATAGTCCACAACTCCAGCGAGCTCAGCCGCTACATCAAGCAGGCTATCGAGCTGGACACCAAGCACCCCGTCCTCATCGACAAGTACCTGGAAGGCAAGGAGGCGGAGGTCGACGCCGTCGGCGACGGTGAAGACATTCTCATTCCGGGGATAATGGAGCATATCGAAAGAGCCGGAGTCCACAGCGGCGATTCCATGGCGCTCTACCCCGGCATCAACCTGACCGAAACCGAGGTGAACACCCTGGTCGACTACGCCATACGGATAGGGCTGGGGCTCAAAATCAAGGGCTTGATGAACATCCAGTTCGTCATTATGCGCGATAGCGACGGCCAAGGCTCATCGGTCTATGTGCTGGAGGTAAACCCCCGCGCCAGCCGCACCATCCCCTTCATCTCCAAGGTCACCGGCGTGCCCATGGTCAAGGTCGCCACCAAGGTCATGCTGGGCAAGACGCTCAAGGAGCAGGGATATAAGACGGGTCTCTGGCCCCGGCAAAAGCTGGTGGCGATTAAAGCCCCCGTCTTTTCCATGTCAAAATTGATTGGGGTGGATACCTACCTCGGCCCTGAGATGAAGTCCACCGGCGAGATAATGGGCATAGATTATAACTACGACGCCGCCCTGGCCAAGGCGCTGCAAGCCGCGGGCATAATACTCGAACCGGAAGGCGCCATGCTCTTCAGCATCGCCGACCGGGATAAGCCGGAGGCGTTACCCATCATCAAGGGCTTTTCCCAGATAGGCTACAAGCTCTACGCCACCGAAGGCACCGCCGCCATGATTAAGACGGCCGGGCTGCCGGTAACGACCATACGCAAAAAGTTGAACGAGGGGCACCCCAACGTCCTCGATATTATCAACGACAGGACGGTGAACGGCATCGTCAACACCATTACCGGGGGGCGTATCCCGCTGCGGGACGGCTTTCGCATCCGCCGCACCGCCACCGAGAAGCGCATCCCCTGCTTCACCTCGCTCGATACCGCCCAGGCCGCCCTTAAAGTATTGCTCAGGGGAAGCCAGATTTACAGCGCTCTGCCCGTAGCCGACTACCGCAAGAAGGTGCCCGGATGATACAGGAGCCAGCTAGAATTACCGCCAACACCGAGCCAATGCCCCAGTCTTATCTTATCTGGCTCGAAGCCCCCCAAATCGCCCCCCAAGCAAAGCCGGGGCAGTTCGTCATGGTGCGCTGCGGGGAAAAGGACGAACACCCGCTGCGCCGTCCTTTAAGCATCCACCAGCGCGAGGGCAACAAGATTGCCCTGCTCTTCAGCGTGGTTGGGGGAGGCACGCAGTGGCTATCGCAGCACCAGCCCGGTGAAAAGCTGGACCTGCTGGGGCCTTTGGGCAACGGCTTTAATATCTATCCCGAATCACAGAACCTGCTGCTGGTGGCGGGGGGTATCGGCATTGCGCCGCTGCGCTTTCTGGCCGACGAAGCCGTCAGGCAGGGGCTATCGGTAACCCTGCTCTACGGCACAGCAAGCGCCGCCCAGCTTTACCCCTCAAAGCTATTGCCCGAAGTCAGGCTCGTCACCGCCACCGAAGACGGCACTGTGGGCGAAAAAGGCATGATAACCGACCTACTGCCCGATTTTATTAAAGATGCCGACCAACTCTTTGCCTGTGGGCCGCTAGCCATGTATCGTAATATGGCTGACAATTACCCCCAATTGGAACAAGCGGGTAAATCAACTCAGATTTCGCTGGAGGTGCGGATGGGCTGCGGACTTGGCGTCTGCTACGGGTGCACGGTAAAGACCAAAAATGGCTTAAGGCAGGTGTGCAAAGACGGGCCGGTATTCGAGCTTAATGACATCTTGTGGGAAGAACTAGCCGATTATAAGAAAAATCCCCCTTAACCCCCCTTTTCCAACGGGGGAACGGAGGTAGGGCAAAACACAAACCCTACAGGGGGATATATAAGGGGTACCACCCTTATAGGGTGGGTATTGGGTGGGTAGAAAGACCTTGGGGGAGGTAGAAAAATGGTAGTCACCAGGAAAATAAGCCTTCAAAGCAAGGGGCACGGCGAAATTATTGACATCACGCCCGAGGTGCAAAAACAGCTGGCCGAGACGAAGATAAGCGAGGGAACGGTCACCCTGTTCGTTACCGGTTCCACGGCGGGCATTACCACCATCGAGTTCGAGCCGGGGCTGCTGGCCGACTTCAAGAGCATGTGGGAGCGAAATATCCCCGCCGACATCCCCTATCAGCACGACAAAGCCTGGGGCGACGGCAACGGGCATTCGCACTGCCGGGCTTCATTGCTGGGGGCCTCGCTGGTAATCCCATTCAGCGATAAGAGCCTAGCGCTGGGCACCTGGCAGCAAATCGTTGTGGTGGACTTCGACAACAGGGCCCGTTCCAGGCAAATCGTGGTGCAGGTCATGGGAGACTAGGGCTTTGACATCGCTTCAGCCAGCGCTTATAATTAGGTTTAACCAGATGGCAAATCAGATAGGTAAAAGGTATTACTGCCGCAAGTGCGGCGCCGAGTTTATCGTTACCCGCGGCGGCGAAGGCACCATCCACTGCTGCGGCAAACCCATGGAACTAAAGAAATAGATGGCCAGTCAACTAGGTAAAAGATACCGCTGCACCAAGTGTGGCACCGAGATACTCTGCACCAAGGCTGGTGAAGGCACGCCCACCTGCTGCGGCCAGGAGATGGAACTCCAGGAACCCCGCCTCGTACCCTCCTCGGATTAGTTAACTACTTACCCTGCAGCAGCGAAAAGAATTCAGCCCTGGTCTCGGCTCGATTGCGGAAGCTCCCCCTCAGGGCCGAGGTAACGATAGCGCTCCCCGCTTTCTTAATGCCCCGCATTATCATACAAAGGTGCTCCGCCTGGACGATGACCCCCACCCCGTCGGGTTTCAGCCCGTTGACGATGGCGTCGGCAATCTGGGAGGTCATCCTTTCCTGAATCTGGGGGCGCTTGGCAAAGATTTCCACCACCCGCGCCAGCTTGCTCCCGCCGACGACGCGCCCCGTCTCGTTAGGCAGATAGCCCACGTGGACCACGCCATAAAAGGGCAAGAGGTGGTGCTCGCACATCGAGTAGAAGGGAATATCCCTGAGGATGACCATCTCGCGGTGCCCTTCTTCAAAGCCTACGGAGAGGTCTTCCTTAGGGTTCATAGTAAGCCCGCTAAAAAGCTCGACGTACATATCGGCTACGCGCTGGGGAGTGCCCACCAGGCCTTCCCTTTCCGGGTCCTCGCCGATAGCCTTTATCATAGAGGTTACAGCCGCTTTAATCTCTGCCTCGTTAATCACTCCAGTCCTCCTTATTATGTCAAGTAAGCCCTAACGCCTTCTCCACAACGGACAGGTCGGCGGGGAGCTCCAGAAACGGCTCGGCGCCCTTAACCGCCGTCTCGGTATCCTTGAGGCCGGTGCCGGTGACAATACAGACGATACGGCTCCGGGAGAAGTCCCTGCCCTGCCGGCGGAGTTTTACCAGCCCGGCCAGTGATGCCGCCGAGGCCGGCTCGCCGAAGATGCCGCCTTTAGTCGCCAGCATCTTCTGGGCGGCCAGAATCTCGTCGTCGCTGACCATATCAATAATGCCGCCCGACTCGTCGCGGGCGGCTTCTGCCCGCTTCCAGCTGGCCGGATTGCCGATTCGAATTGCCGAAGCCACCGTCTCCGGCTTCTCCACGATATGCCCCCTCACGATAGGGGCGGCGCCCTCCGCCTGGAAGCCCATCATCTTTGGTTTGATTTTTGCCTTGCCCGCCTGATAGTACTCTTTAAAACCTTTCCAGTAGGCGGTGATGTTGCCGGCGTTGCCCACGGGGATGAAGAGATAGTCGGGGGCTTCGCCCAAAACATCGATAACCTCGAAGGCGGCCGTCTTCTGCCCCTCGATGCGGTTGGGATTCAACGAGTTGACCAGCGTGACGGGGTGCTTTTCGGTTAAAGCCAGCACTATTTTTAGCGCCTGGTCGAAGTTGCCGTCTATAGCCACGATTTTAGCCCGATAGACAATCGCCTGAGCCATCTTGCCCAGCGCAATCTTGCCCTTGGGGATAATGATTATGGATTCGACGCCGCAGCCCGCGGCATAAGCCGCCGCCGAGGCGCTGGTGTTGCCCGTCGAGGCGCACATCAAAGCCCGGCTGCCCCCCTCCAATGCTTTAGCCACCGCCACCACCATCCCCCTGTCCTTGAACGAACCGGTGGGGTTGCAGCCCTCCAGCTTGAAGTAAAGCTCGCCGACGGCCAGCTCCTTCTCAAGTTGAGAGCACCGGACCAAAGGGGTGTCGCCCTCGCCCAAAGAGAAGAGGGGTGTTTTGGGGGTTATGGGGAGGCGGTCTTTGTATTTAAATAGAACACCGGGTTTCACGATTTTTTAACCCTCCACCCTGATGAAGTTCCCTATCTCTTTGACCGAAGCCATGCGCTCCAGCTCTTTTAGCGCCTGCTGCATCTCGGCTTCCTTAGCCGGGTGGGTCATAATGACAATCTCGGCCGTTTGCGTCTTGTTATCGATTGTCTTCTGGATAACCGAGGAGATGCTGATGCGGTGGTCGCCCAGAACCTTGGAAACCTGAGCCAGCACGCCGGGCTGGTCGTCGACATTGAGCCTGAGGTAGTAGCAGGTCTCCAGCTCTGCCATGGGTCTTATTTTCTTATTCGGCTCCAGCCACCACCTCATCCGGCAGCCGCCGCCGGTAACGATATCGCGGGCGGCGGAAACAACGTCAGCCACCATAGCGCTGCTGGTGGCCGATGCCCCCGCTCCTTCGCCATAGAAGAGCACCTTGCCCACCAAATCGCCCTCGACCAGAATAGCGTTATAGACGCCGTCGACCTTGGCCAGCAGCGATTCTTCGGGGATAAAGACGGGGTGGACTCTAACCTCGATGAGGTTATCGGCCTGCTTGCCGATGGACAGCAGCCTGATGGCAAAGCCCAGCTCCTTAGCGTACTTAAAGTCGCGGCTGTCCAGGCGGGAAATGCCCTCGCAGTGTACGTCCTGGGGGCGCACCTGATGGTGAAAGGCTAAAGAAGCCAGTATGGCCAGCTTATAGGTGGAATCTATACCCTCGATATCGTTCTTGGGGTCGGCCTCGGCGTAGCCCAGCTTCTGGGCGCTCTTTAGGGCCAAGGGGAAGTCGATGCCCTCACGAGCCATGCGGGTGAGGATATAGTTGGTGGTGCCGTTGATTATGGCGTATATCCCGCTTATCCTGTTAGCCACCAGGTCCTGCTGGAAGGGGGCAATGAGGGGAATGCCGCCGCCGACGCTGGCTTCGTAGTGCAGGCCGACGCCCTTTTCCTGAGCCAGGCCGAAAAGCTCCACGCCGTGCTTGGCGATAACCTCTTTATTGGAGCTAACCACGTGTTTGCCCGCTTTCAGCGCCCGCTTTTGATAGTCCAGTGCCGGCTTTTCGCCGCCGATAGCCTCGACCACGATATCGATATCCTGGGCAAAAAACTCGTCGTCATCGGTGGTAAAGAGCTTCAAGCCCAGTTCCCTGGCTAAAGGACGGGAAAGGTCGGATTCCAATACCTTTATTTTTCTGAGGACAAGCGGGCAGCCGACCTGGCGGGAGAGGACCTCCACCTTCTCGGTCAGCACCCGGGCCACCCCGCCAGCCACCACCCCCAGCCCCATTAAGCCGACACCGATACTCTGTTTTTTCACTGTCTTAGCCTCCGGCGACATAGGCAACTGCCCACGCTATCTTTTCCTCATCCAGATGATTCACGATGTTGTTGTCCGGGTTTTCTACTAACCCCTGAACCCAGTTATTTAAAGCGTCATTCTTCAAAACGAGCCGATTTTCTTCGTCAATCTCGCGGTTAGCCTCGCTGTCCACGACCTCAATCAGCCAGTAGCCGCCATCCAGGGAGCTTTCCACATCTCGTATCGGCTGGCTTAAAACCCCCCACTCCACCTCGGGGTCGAAGACATAATTATCGAAAGCCGTGGACGTCATATCAGCAGAAACCGTAATCGTTCCCCCCTCGCTGCTGGTGGCGGTATCCCTGGAGAATTCGGCGGCCAGCTCGGCGAAATCCTCGCCCGCATCCAGCCTGGCGATAATATCGATAGCTTCCTGCTCGCTGGCCACAAGCATTCTCCGGACATAAGCCTCGACCAGCTCGGCGTTTTCATCGTCAGTTACTATCTCTATCACCTCAACCAGCCAGTAGCCCAACATCCTGGTCTTGGTCTCTTCCAATATCGGTGGGCTCAGAGCCCCGACCTCGGCGTTGAAGGCGCTCTCTTCAAATATGGTGCTATCCACCATCAGGGGCAAGACCTCCCGCGGACGCCAGCCGAGGTCGCCTTCCGCTTCTTTAGTGGTATCGTCCAGAGAAAGCTCAACGGCAAGCGCGGTAAAGCTCTCGCCGTCTCCAATCCTGTCTATGACTTCGTTGGCCCGCGCCTCACCTTCCAGGAACATAGCCATGATATGCCTCTGGTCGGCGTAGGTCGGCACCTGGTCATCTAAATACTCGTCACGCACCTTTTGCAGCAGTAGCTGGGCCACGGCTATATCCCAGTATTTTCCGTCCAGCGGCAGGTCCAGGCGGTCCATTACCTCGTCGACCTCTTCATCATCGTAGGTTATGCCCAACGCCGTAGCTTCCTGCTTAACCAGCTCGTCGCGCTCGATAAGGTCAACCACATAGCCTGTCATATAGGAAATATATTCGGGGGACATGTCCTGGGTATATAACTTGAGCATATCGGTGTAGTATTCCATGTTAAACTTGGTCCCGTTGACCTCGAGGACAACCTCGTGCAGCGGTTTAACATCGCTAACGTACCAGCCCTGATAAACCCCGACACCAACAACGCTTAAGACAGCCACCACAATCAGGATGGCGATGCCTAAGATAATACGCTGCCGCCTTTTTTGCTGCTGCAAGCGGGAGCGCTGGCGCCTGGTGACCTCGCGACGCGGTTTTGTCTGTTTCTTTTTAGCCAAGTGCGAACCTCCGAATGCTTAATCCCTATAGTTATAACCTAAAAGCCTAATCTTTTCAATCGGGATTTATTGTCGCCGACGCTGAATTATGCTAAAATGTCGCCGTAGGTCGGGGTGTAGCGCAGCCTGGTAGCGCACCTGAATGGGGTTCAGGT
>CAYQPY010000047.1:0-7765 GCA_964419705.1 uncultured Dehalococcoidales bacterium | reverse complement strand
CCTGCGGCAGGGTATTGACGGTGGCGCTTGACGGCACCGGCTGGCCGATTCTGAGCAGCAGTTGCTTGAACAGCTCGCGATCTTCGGCGTTGCGGATGGTCTGGATGGGCGTGCCCAGGCTTCTGACGTTGTATTTATCCAGGACGCCGGCATCCGCCAAATCTACGGCCAGGTTAAGCCCGGTCTGACCGCCGAGGGTGGGCAGCAGTCCATCGGGGCGCTCGCGCTCAATGATACGGGCAATCATTTCCACGGTGAGGGGCTCGATATAGACGATATCGGCGATGCCCTCATCGGTCATGATGGTGGCGGGATTTGAGTTGACCAGCACCGAGGTGACGCCTTCTTCCCGCATGGCTTTGCAGGCCTGAGTGCCGGCGTAGTCGAACTCCGCCGCCTGGCCGATTATGATGGGTCCCGAGCCGACGATTAGGACTTTTTTAGGTTTCAAGTTTGCTCCTATTCATAGTTCAGTTCTTTGCCCCACCGTGTCATTGCGAGCCGCAAGCGAAGCAATCTCTATAACCCCTCATACAAATCATGCCACTCTTCGTTTATACTGTTAACCAATTGGGCCTTCTTTCTCCTTGGTCCACCCTTTAATTGTTTTTCCCTCAAAATAGCGTTTTCTATATCGTCAAACACCTCATAGTAGACGAGCTTGGTCACATTGTATTTTTTAGTAAATCCTCCAGTTAGTTTGTTCTTGTGCTCATATACTCTTTTTGTGAGGTCGTTAGTTACACCTGTATAAAGTACTTTGTTATCTTTATTGGTCATTATGTATACGTAGTATTGTTTTTCCACCTGCTTAGCCTTTGAGATTGCTTCGTCGCTTCGCTCCTCGCAATGACATCTATACTATGACCCTCGCAGTGACATTAAGGTCTCGCTCCACCGTGTCATTGCGAGCCACAGGCGAAGCAATCTCTATAATCTCTCAATCTCACCCCCCTTTATACCCTCACCCCAAAAACTTCCTTATATTGGCCGCCCGTAAGACCGATTCCTCCAGCCAGACCTTGTCCCCTTTCAACGATTTCAGCACGTTGTCGGTTATTTCTTTGTGCTGTTTGTTGACCTTAAAGTCCACCGGAAACGCCTCTATCACCCCGGCCAGCTCTTTGGTCAAAAAGGGCGAATCGGGGTTCAAATACTGCAGGGCGTCTCTCAGGTCGTCTTTGCAGTTGAGATAGACGCTCTTGATAAACTCTATATCATCTTTGGTCAGTGCGTTTAAGCCCAGTATTTCGGGCGGCAGGCCGACGGAATAGAGCGCGGCGGTGAAGGATATGACACGCGGCAGGGTGACGCCCTTCATGCTGCGCGGATAGCCGAAAAGCCCGATGTGGAGCTTTCTCTTTCGGCGGGTGGGTATGTATTTGGCGACCTCGTTAATCATCGGCGCCAGCACCTCTACCTGTTTCTGATATTCCTCAGAGTAGCGCCTGACTATATCCAGGCATCTCTCCTCGTCCAGTTCCCGGGGCAGCCCCTTTTCCCGCTGCCTTAGCTTCTTTATGGCGGCAACGACCTCGTCGTGGGGATTGTCGTACTTAAAGGCCGACTGTATGGTGAAGGTATGGGTGGAGGGGTGCTCATTGGCGACCTTATCCACTGTGTCCGGCCTGAGGTTGCCGCGGAAGGGCGCCGAGCCGACACCCATAATAGGATAGATTTCCACCCCTGTTTCCGCCGACATCTTATGCAGCCGCTTCAGGGCAATCTTGTTTAAGAGGACGGCGCTGACCAGCCCGTAGTTCATGGCCGGGTCGGAGCGGGCCAGGAAGACCCTTTGGTAGTCCAGCTTCTTGTCCTTAAGGTAGGTGCGGGTGATTTCGTGGGCGTTGAGCATGGTCTCCATGTCCTCGAAGAGGGGGATGACGTTGATTGTCTCCGGTTTGAACTCGCCAATCCAATCACCAATCGAGATGTCGCCCTCCTTGAAGGGCCGGTTCTGCTTGCCCACGACGAAATCGGCGTAGTAGCGGTAGATGCGGTCGACGCACCTGGGCGAAGTCGTCATGGGCAGGATGACCTCGAAGATGGGGGCGATGTCGTCCCCGTAAAAGAGCTTGGCGGCGTCGAAGGAGCGCGGTATGCTCTCCAGCGTTTCCAGCAGAATCTTGGACTCGCCGTGCTCCACGGTGGGGTTGGGCACGCGCAGGGTGATGAAGATGTCCTCGCCCAGCCGATTGTTGCGGAAAAAGCCCTCGTAGCGGGTGAGCAGCTTCTTGACGACGTAGTTATCGACCTCTTTGCCCTCGCAGTCCCACATCTGCTCATCGCAGGCGAGGTGAGAAAAGGCGTAATATGCCTCCTGTATCTCGTCCTCGCCGCTGAGCTGGGGGTCTTCGGCAAAGAAGGGCGGGTTTACGTTATCGGGGTGCTGGGTGCTCATGCACTTGGGTATCATTATGTCTTTCATCGGCTTTTTCCCTTTATCATCTCGATAAACTGCTTGTAGAGATAGGTATTGTCCGGCGGGCCCGGCGAGGCCTCGGAGTGATACTGTATGGCGAAGATGGGCAGCTTTTTGTGACGCAGGCCCTCCACCGTGCCGTCGTTGAGGTTGATGTGGGTAACCTCCAAATCGCTGCCGATGGTGTCGGGGTCGACGGCGTAGCCGTGGTTCTGGGCGGTGATGTGAATGCGTCCCGTGGACAGCTCGCGCACGGGGTGGTTGGCACCGCGGTGGCCGAACTTGAGCTTGAAATTTTTGCCGCCGAAGGCGCGGGCGATGAGCTGGTTGCCCAGGCAGATGCCCATCATCGGCTTTTGGCCGGCCAGCGCTTTAACCGTGTCAACGATGTAATCGAGCAGGTCGGGGTCGCCCGGTCCCGGTGAGAGGAGGACGCCGTCGGGCTTTAATCCCAAAATCTCCTTGGCCGAAGTAGTGCAGGGGACGACAGTGCTGCGGCAGTGGTGCCAGCCGAGCAGTCTTAAAATGTTGTATTTCAAACCGCAGTCAAGGACGACGACATGGTATTGGGGCTTGCCTCCGTTCTGCCACTGGTAAGGCTTCTCCGTCGTAACCTGCTTTACAAAGTCTGTCGAATCATAGTCGGGCTGCTTTGAGAGTTGTTCCAAAGCCTGGCTTGAGGTCTTATCACTGGTTATGATGCCCATCATCACGCCCACCGAGCGCAGCTTGCGCGTAACCGCCCTGGTATCGATACCGCTTATGCCCGGAATACCTTCTTCAGCCAGGTATTGATGAAGCGTTTTGGTGCTAAGGTAGTGGCTGGGCTGGTAGCACTCTTCCCGTATAGCGAAGCCCCTGACCTGAATTCTGGCTGATTCGAAGTCCTGCTCGTTTATGCCGTAGTTGCCGATGAGGGGGTAGGTGGGGACGACAATTTGCCCGGCATAGGAGGGGTCGGTGAGCATCTCCTGGTAGCCCACCATGCTGGTATTGAAGACGACCTCGCCGCAGGCGTCGGTTTCGGCGCCGAAGGAATAGCCCTGATAGACCGAGCCGTCGGCCAGGACCAGGATTGCCGGTTTGTTCATCTTATCACCCTATCCCCTTTATCCCCTTCCCCTTCGCAAGGGGAAGGGGAGGATTTTTTCTAGTGAGGGGGCTTCGCCCCCCCCCCTCAAACTCCCCCACAGTGTGTTCGTTTTCCTGTCATTCTCGGGCTTGACCCGGGAATCCATGCCTCCCCATTTTATCTCTATTTAACCGCCTCGTCCTTATAGACCACCTTCCCTCCGTATATAGTCGCTATTACCCTGCCCTTGAGTTTCTCACCAGCTAATGGCGTGTTCTTGCCCTTGGAGACGAAGTCCTTGGTATCCACCACCCACTCTAAGTCGGGGTCGAATACGGTGATATCGGCGGGGGCGCCGACAGCCAGCGTTCCCAGCTTGCCCTGTTTGCCGCCCAGTATCTTAGCCGGCTCAGAAGTGAGCTTGGCGATAAGGGTGGTCAGGCTCAATTTCTTCTTATGCACCAGCCCCATCAGGTTGCCCAGCGCCGTCTCCAACCCGCTGATGCCGAAGGGGGCCTGGGCGAATTCGCAGAGCTTGTCGCCCTCGGTGTGGGGGGCGTGGTCGGTGGCAATAATGTCGATGGTATTATCGTTAAGCCCCTGAATAAGGGCCTCGATGTCCTTTTCCGTCCTCAAGGGCGGGTTGACCTTGGCGTTGGTGTCATAGCCGATGACCCTCTCCTCGGTGAGGGTGAGGTGGTGGGGGGTGACTTCGGCGGTCACCTTGACGCCTTTTTCCTTGGCGCGGCGGATGAGCTCGACGGCGCCCTCGGTGGTGGTATGGGCGATATGGAGCCAGCCGCCCGTCAGTTGCGCCAGAGCCAGGTCGCGGGCAACGATAATGTCCTCGGCGGCGTTGGGTATGCCGCGCAAGCCCAGCTTGGCCGATACCACACCCTCATTCATCTGCCCGCCCTCGGTAAGAATAGCATCCTCACAGTGGTCGGTGACGGGCAGGTCGAAGGCGCGGCTGTAGTCCAGCGCCTGCCGCATAATATATGAATTCGATGCCGGCTCGCCATCGTCGCTGAAGGCGATGACCCCGGCCGCCGCCAGCTCGCCCATCTCGGCCAGCTCTTTGCCCTTCCTGCCCTTGGAGATACAGCCGATGGGCAGTACCCGTATTACTCCCTCTGCCGCCGCCGTTGCCTTTATATACTCGATAGCGGTCTGGCTGTCCAGCGGCGGGTTGGTGTTGGGCATGCAGGCGATGGTGGTAAAACCGCCTCTGGCGGCGGCTCGGCTGCCGCTGGCAATGGTCTCCTTCTCCTCGTATCCGGGCTCCCGCAGGTGAGTGTGGAGGTCGATTAGTCCTGGGCAAACTACTAATCCTTTGGCATCCAGAATTGCGCAGTCGGCTTTAGGCGGCTCTCCTTTGCCCCGCCAGGATATCTTGCCTTCGGCGACCAGCAGGCTGCCGACCTCGTCTATTTTCTGGCTGGGGTCGATTATACGTCCGTCTTTAATAAGCAAAGGTTTGTTCATTGTTTCTGACTCCCGGCTAGTATGTAGAGCAACGCCATGCGCACGGCCACACCGTTGGACACCTGCTCGTTGATGACCGATTGGGGACCGTGGACGATGGCGGGGGCAATCTCAATCTCTTCGTTTACCGGGCCGGGGTGGAGCACCAGCGCATCGGGCCTGGCCAGGCTGAGCCTGGCTTCGGTGAGCTGGTACAGTTGAACATACTCGCGGATGCTGGGCAAAAGCCCGCTCTGCTGTCTTTCCAGCTGCAGGCGAAGCGTCATCACCACGTAGGCGCCGTCGAGGGCGCGTTCGATGTTGTGCTCGATATTGGTCGGGGGGAGGTGGTGGTTATGTTCCCCCATCTCGGTGGGGAGTAGGGTGGGGGGACCGCAGAGCGTGACATCAGCGCCCATCGTGGTCAGCCCCCAGATGTTGGAGCGAGCCACGCGGCTGTGCAGGATATCGCCGATGATGACCGCCTTTAAGCCTTTTAAGTTTTCCTTATGCTCCTGAATGGTATAAAGGTCGAGCAGTGCCTGGGTGGGGTGGGCGTGCCAGCCGTCGCCGGCGTTGATGATGCTGGCCTTGACGTAGCGGGCGGCGGTGTCAGGCGCCCCTGAGTTGGGGTGGCGCATTACTATTATATCCGCCCCCAGCGCCTCCAGCGTGCTCACGGTATCAATTAAAGATTCCCCCTTGGTGACGCTGCTGGCGGGGGCGCTCAAGTTGGCGGCGTCGGCGCCTAGGTTTTTGGCGGCAAGCTCAAAGGAGAGTCGGGTACGGGTGCTGGACTCGTAAAAGAGGGTTATCAGCGTCTTGCCGCGTAGCGCCGGCACCCGTTTTATGGGGCGGGACAGGACTTCCTTCATCGCCTGCGCCGTATTAAAGACAAGCTCTATCTCTTCGCGGCTGAAGTCGTCGACATCGAGAATGTGGTGGTGCCGCCATACCGGGGCGGGCTTGGGCGCCACTGTCTTTATTTGCTGTGTCGTCATCACTAACCCTCCTCAGCGTCGGGCACGGAGGTGATGGCTACTTCGTCGGTGCCGTCGCTTTCCTGCAATTTGACCTGTATGTCCTCGTGGCGGGAGCTGGGCATGTTCTTGCCGACATAGTCGGCGCGTATCGGTATTTCGCGGTGACCACGGTCGATGAGCACGGCCAGGTGAATCAGGCGGGGCCGTCCCATGTCGGTGAGTGCATCCATAGCGGCTCTGATGCTGCGCCCGGTGTAGAGGACGTCGTCAACCAGGATTATGGATTTGCCGTCGACGCTGACCGGTATGTCGGTGTTCTTGACGGTGGGCTGTAGTTCCAAAGAAGAAAGGTCGTCGCGGTAGAGGCTGATATCCAGCGTGCCCACCGGTGTCTTGATGCCGGCAAACTCTTCGATGTTGGCGGCTAATCGTTTGGACAGGGGCACGCCGCGGGTGTGTATGCCCACCAGTATCAGGTCTTCGATGACCTTGTTGCGCTCGATAATCTCGTGGGCGATGCGCGCCAGTGTGCGCTTGATGTCTTCCTGGGTCATTATGATTTTTTTAGGCATAAAAATAACCTCTTACCCAAACTGGCAAGAGGTCTTGCTCCGCGTTCCCTTTTCCCTTGCCAGTCTCGCCGGACCGGCTTAAAGGTTCCTTATTCAGTTTTATTAGTTACACATTATAGCACTTCTTTTACGGGATTGCAAGGTTTTATATGTGGGGGGTTGTCTTAGGTTGACATCAGCGCCTCAAGTGTCTCAGGGCAAAAACCAAGTCTGAAATACCCAGCAAGAATAAAAAGACCCCAGGGTAGAAAGTCCACACGCTTCCCCAGAAAAAAACCTGATAAAAGAATCCTGACCATGACCAGTCCAAAAAGTTCAATTCAATATCTGTCAATTCCAGTAGATTAATAGTAAAGAATAGAGATGCGAAAACGATTAGCAGTACTGTTGCTAATATTAGCTTTTGCGCAACTGATATAAGCTCGATATGCGCTCTTCTACTGAGCCTTCTGTTTCCAGCTGCGGTGAGAACAAGACCTCCTAGTGTAGGGGCAACGGCTATAAGGCTAAATTCTACGACTGAGGGCACAGACTCCTTTATGCCGGAAAGCAATACGTAAAAAACAAAAGGTATTGCAAACAGAGCGGGTAAGAAAAACTGATACCACCGCCGCTGTTGCTGTATTGGTGGTTTCTCACCTATCGTGTCCCTTATCCACTTTCGAAATTTGGGAAACCACCAAAGCAATATAAGAAAAATTGCTACCAGAACAAGTAAAGTCAGGGCTAGTGTATTGCCAAAAGCGTCTTCAAATGTTTGCCACTTAAATATTATGGTTAGTACAAAAGCCAGGACAAGCACTAGGGAAAGCACTACAAGTATTACGATTTTTAACCATTGGGGGAGATTTCTCATCCTGCATTCAGCCTTTAATTAGGGTTACTCTATCCCCGAACTATATGGTTGTCAAGAGTTATATCTGCACATGTCTTTACCAATCACAGCCCAGCGGTTATAAAAGGTCGCAGACTCCGGGGATACTATATAATAATGTAGCTGGAGGTGAAACCTGGCGGCTTTATACCTATCCTCGCCACTTACCGAAGGATATGCGATATATCAAATAGTCCCACGAGTTGCCCAACAGGTTGCCAAGCCGAATCATGCGGAGCATCAAGTGAATGGCTTCCGTCTTTTCAACACCGTATGTCTGCTGCAACTTTCGGGCGGCTTCGGGGTCGGGCTGAGCATCGGATTCGGCCCAGTGCTGCGCATAGATTACGGCCACAGCCTCCTCTTCCGGGCAGTTAT